>JAYEFS010000248.1:0-12356 GCA_034658695.1 Methanobacteriota archaeon
CGCGTAGGTCTGGACGAATCCGAATGGTTGCGTCGCGGGGCTAATCGGCGAGATTGACACACATTCTCAGAGGGGGGTTTTGAATTACAGACATCTACTCCAAGGAAAAACGAAGCGAGGTGATGTCTAAGATTCGAGGCAAGGAAACAAAACCCGAAATCCTTGTCTGCAAATTCTTGTTTTCAAAAGGTTTCAGATATCGGATAAACGATAAAAGATATCCCGGAAAACCGGACATTGTTCTACCAAAATACCATACGATAATATTCATACATGGTTGTTTCTGGCACGGTCATGAAAATTGTAAAGCTGCAAAGCTTCCTGAGACAAACAAGGGTTTCTGGAAAAAGAAGATATCGGATAATATTGTTCGTGACCGGAAAAACATCGGAAATTTGAGGGGCGAGGGCTGGAATGTGATTATAATCTGGTTATGTGAAATAAAAAACAAGAGCGATAGGGAGAAAAGGCTGGAACAACTAATCCGCGAAATTATGAGTGGAATATAAGATTTTTCAGTCCGAGTGAACCTATTTATGCAAATTGTGCTGTGCATTCGGACTGCGCTCAATATACCAACCCAGTGGCATCCGCACCCCCGACCCCCATCTTCACGTCAGCCGGACATACTCTGGTGTGGGTTCGTACAGCTCCCCCTGCGTCTTGAGCCGTCCGAGCGCCTCCTCGACATACGCCTTGTCGAACCCTTCCGCCTCAGCCCTCGTATAGATGTCTTCCTTCGGAGCCATGCCGCTATGCTCTGCCTCGAGGTCGCGTATGATGTTGCGCAAAACCTTGATCTTGTCGCGCTGGCTCTTGCTGACGCCGGTTGTTATGATGTCGGCATCGAACATGCCGGTCTCGGCATCATAAGCGACCTGCCGCAGACAGCTCTCAACGATCCTGATCACACGTTCTGCGTCATCGATTGTGATCCCCTCGGAGAGCCTTATCCTTGCGCTCGCCTCGCACAAGCGCACCAGCGCCTCAAGCTGCCTTGCAGTGACCGGCACCGGCGAATCCCTATCTTCGCCCTGTTTTCTGAGCCCGAGATAGAAACCGATTAGACGATCTCGTGCGTCGTCGTTTAAGATTGGGTATACTTTCCTCTTTGCATAAGCCACATATTTTCTGAGAAGATCCGGATCGATCTCCGGAGTAACGACCTCCATCGCATCCGTAACCTCTGCCTGTGTGATCTCGCTGCCCGGAACATTGATTCGGTGAGCGTGCAACTCGCCCGCATGGTGTGCGCCGAGGATGTGAGCTGCAATCGCGGAATCCCTGCCCACGTCGGGCTCGTCCTTGAGAACAAAGATCAGGTCAAATCGTGAGAGGAGTGCGGGAGCCATCTTGATCTGCTGGGCGATCCCCTCGTACGGATCGAATCTGCCGTATTTTGGATTTGCAGCACCAAGAAGTGAGCATCTTGATTTTAGCGTAGCCATGATGCCTGCTTTGGCTATACTGATCGTGTTGTGGAGAACCAGTCCATTGCTTACGAATGTGTGATTCGGCTCAACCGTGACATCGTAAACCCAGTCGAAATCGTTGTTTTGAACCTTCGAGACTAATTTGACCCTCGCAAACCGGATATCTGATTTGACGATCCGTTTTATGGATTCAATCACATCTTCTGACGCTTTGATCTTCTCTTTCGCCATAGATCTGATCTTTTCCAGCAGAATAGGTGCATTCTTTGTTGACGGGTTCCTCTCTATGTATGTCACCATCGACTCCGAAAGATCCATCCGCTCGGCGATAAGGGGTATGGGAATTTTGCATCTCTTCCGTATTTCTCTCGGATCTCCCATCTCATCTACGTTGTATAGCTTAATATCGAACAGACATGATTCGACTCTATTCATATATTTTAGAGCGACCATTCTGTGAACGGCATTATTTTCTTCGATTATCCTGTTGAAATAACCCGTATCCCGTCTATAATCTTTCAGCAATTCTTTTATGCGGATTGCAATCTCAACAGGGACACTATCCCGGTCGTTCAATTTGTTTTTACTTCTGGCTACAAACCAATTGATCTTTTCAGCTCTCACGTCGTGTTTTCCAATAAGATCATAGAATAGCCTCTGGCTGCCCTCTCCTGATATCACCACTTTATACCCGACTTTTGTTCGCGCTTCCTTCTTTGATTCATATTCGGACGACTTGCTAATATATGAATAAATCCCAAGAGCGAGTAACAAATCAGAATAATCAGTTGCCAGTCCGATTGAATTCGTTGTGTATCCAAACCGCTCGGAATCGTAAAATCCATCGCCTCTGAATGCACCGATCAGGAATTGTATCTTGATGTCATCATTTGACGCAACTATCGGATCAGGAATTCGTTTTTCATCTGATTTGACGGTCACCCCCATAAAATTCAGCCTCATGAACTCGTACAGCAGAATTGATGCGCATCTGACCGTGTACAGGTCATTTGTGGCATGTCTTCTTCTGCTATGTGGCTGGTTCTGGATATATGTCGTGGTATTGAATGTCTTTTGGATTATCCTATCCATATCGTTTATGAGCTCGATATCGGTGTTTGAGATCATAATCTCGGCTTCGCCATTCTTCTCCGAGTAATATGTGTGCCCCTCGCTCACGATGTAACCAAGCAGCCTACCGAACTCGCTGTCAAGGTGTGTTGGAAACGATATCTGCTTATAACGCCGGTCGATGTCATGGGTGCGGTTATGCAGATTTGGACTCTGCAATGCGATGTCAGAGCTGGTGAGTGGGTATTTGTTGGGGATCGGAGCGAACATTCCGTGTTTAACCGCGTTCGCCTGCACAGTCACCATTTCACCATCTTTCATGACGTAGACCGGGTGTTCGGGGGTGACCGTGATTTTTCTTCCGTTCGAGTAGATGATCTCTATGAATTGATCAGGTGCCTTGTGCCTGCTTACGCGGTCGATTAATTCCGAATGGATGGTATTACAATCCCAATCGAGTGCAAGCATTGTTCTGCCGCCCGGAACATGGACTTGGTCCAACGAGAGGATCTCGCAATCGACCCCTTCTTCAACCTGATCCATGTTACGATCGATTAAGGCATCGACAAACTCTCCAATTGCGACCCGTCTCCCATCCGAAAACATGATCTCGGTGGATGGATGGTAAGATTGCTGCTCCATTGCCTCGTGAATTGCGCTCCTGTCCTCTGAACGCATCTTATCCATCTCGTCGACCGCTGCAATCCCCTGATCCGCGAGAACAAGCGCTCCAGCCTCAAGCGTCCACCTGCCATCGCCGAATTCGTCGCGAACGGCTGCGGCAGTTAACCCAGCCGCACTGGAGCTCCTGCCACTCGTGTATATCCCACGCGGAGCCAGTTTAACGATGTATCGCAGCAGTTGTGACTTGGCAATCCCTGGGTCGCCGACCAGAAGCACATGCATGTCCCCGCGTATCCTTGCGCCGTCCGGAAGGTTCTTTGGGACACCGCTCATCAACTGGAGCGCGAGTGCCTCCTTCACATCAGCATAACCATATATGGACGGGGCAATCGATTTAACAACACTTTCGTAGATTTTTGGGTATTTGCTCAGTTCGATGATCGCCGCTTCCTCTTCCGCGGTGATCTCGATCTCTGTAAACTCCTTGTCCGGCGTCTCGATTGCAACCGAGTCGAGTATGATATCGAAGAACGTGCTCTTCCCTTCACGCGTAACCCGCTGATACGACCGCAGAACTCCGGTCAGGACCACATGATCACCGGGCGAGACGATTCCGGCAAGATCGTCCTCGGTGTTGATGTCGAGCGTCTGCGGCTGCTCGCCCCCGCGTAGATCCTCGGGAGATTCCTGAACACGCAGTTTCTGAGCATCCACAAACTCCGAATCGGTGAGTTTAATCTTGAATGGTCCCTTTCTCCCACACTCTTCATTTTTGCACACATAAGGCTCAACAAACCGCCCGTCTGCCTGGGTTATGTACATGGTTTCATGGCATCCGTTGCATTCGAATGCCGCAACAAGCAGTTTCGGGCGCACCTCGGTTGCCATGCGCACGAGCCCCTCGATCGCGATCAGCTTCGAGATGTGTACGCTGCGCAGGTCACGTATCAAAACCTTCTGCGGGAGGTTCATGACCCGCAGATGCGCACTGGAAAGCGTTTTTTCAATGGGCAGGGCAAAATTCGTGAGCGCACCCTCCGCAACTTCGAGAACTCTGTTCGGGTGCTCCAGAAGCTCCTCCGCCATATCAGGATCGAATTTTTCGATGTTCACAAAATCGACGTACAGACTACGTTTCTCAGGATATTCGTTCGCCAGGGCAAGGATGTCTCCGAGATAATATCGATTGAAAAACTTCTCCCACCGGGCAGATGTGTTGGTTTCCATGCTGTGTCAGAGATTCGCGTCCGCGCATATTTAGGGTTGTGATCAGTGGAACGGCTCAAGCCACACCGTTTCTGCAGTCATTGCTGACTGGATAGAGGATACGAGAGGGGTTGTTACATGGTAAGGCTCATAACATCGCTTACATCTCTTATTCTATAACCTCACCTCGAACTCCTTCACACCCCAATCAATCCGGTACTCATGAACCTTGACAAGCCACGCCGCTTCTGCGTTATTCTCCGATAGTAGATCGTCAATTGTTCATGCTTCGTGTCGATGGTAGCGAGCCAATGCCGTATCGAAGCTGCTATCCTCATTCAACACATTAATTGTTCCATTCTCCAACACCAGCCGTATGAAGTGCACTTTGCCATCTGTGATCGGCAGGTTATTCGAGATCGATCTCAAAATCCCCCGGAACTCTGCGCTGCGGTACAGCCTCCAAATCAGTCTTCCGATACTTCCGTCCTGGCGATTGTTGTGCCGCATCAGAAAAGTTTTCGCCTCGCTCCGAATGTGTTCCGGATCTGTCCATTGTTCTCGTCCCCATAGCAATCCCCGTTGAGTCTGTAAACACATGCAGACGAAGGGTCGATACGCTATACTTTCATAAACATGTACGCACACCATAGAGTAATTCAAAGAACAATTGTAACTACTCATGTACCGCGGAGTGTGCAGAGCCACGCAAAGGGTTGAAAACGGTCTCGAAACTCTGCACCCTACGCGGTGGTAAATCACTTGATTTTCAGACAGTGCCTTTCCACATAAGCAGTTAAAATACCAAGTCTTAGATATATTCCATTTACATTTTTCTATTTTTATGCGCCTAACGTATGACTAAAAGTTCGATAAGTAAGATCAATAGTGTAGGGTGGACGACTGAGCAAGAATTGCTGTATGAGCATCAGTCGCTGTGCGTTCACGGTCAGATCGACCATTGTACAAAATCACAAAATCTCACGTAAACCCCAGTTTCTTCAGCACCTTCTCAGGCGTGGACTCATACGCATGGATGATCGTTGCGATCGTCTTGAAGTCGGTGACATCGTTCTGTACGAGGTACTCAAGGATCTTCTGCCGGTAAACAAGTTCTCTCTTCAATTCCTGGATAGACCAGCCCCGCCTCGTCTGTATGTCATTGAGTGCCTTTGATTCCCCGACCCGTTCGATCACATCGCTCGCGGGATTCCACGCGAAGATGTCGTTTGTCCGGATGTTTCTCGTGGTCGGGTCGATGTCGATTATCTCCACGATCTTCAGGGACCTGCGTGCACGCTGCCCCTTCACGTAGATCTGCGCCTGTATGCTCATGATGTCGAGAGCCTGTATCATCGCCCTTGGAACACTGATCGGGGGGTTCTCGAGACGGTGTATCGCAGATGCGACAGAATCTGCGTGCATCGTTGAGAACGTCGTGTGCCCGGTGCTCATCGCCTGAAAGAGCGTGAGTGCTTCCTTGCCCCGCACCTCACCTACCAACAGATACTCGGGACGCTGCCTGAGCGCGCCCCTGAGCAGTTCGTACATGTCGATTGCGCCGCGCTCATCAGCCGTGAATGCGTCTCGTGTCACGCCCGGAATCCAGTTCGGGTGTGGGAGCTGCAATTCCCTCGTGTCCTCGAGTGTCACGATCTTTGCCTTCTCAGGTATGAATAGCGAGACCGCGTTGAGCGATGATGTTTTGCCTGACGCGGTTCCGCCTGCATAGATTAAACTCTTGTTGTTTTCGATGCATATCCATAGATAAGCCATTGCCTCAGAGGAAAACGTCTTCCATCCGATTAGATCGATCGGCGTGATCGGAACGTCTTTAAACTTACGTATTGTGAACGTGCTGCCATGCGCCGTGACGGCTGTTCCGAGCGTCATCTGGATTCGGGAACCGTCCGGCATCGCGGCATCGACCATCGGCTCTGCTATGGATATGTGCTTGCCGCTCTGTTGCGCGAGCTGGATTATAAATGAGTTCAGTTCCTCCTCGCAATAGATGATGGACGTCGGAATGTTCAAATATTCTTTGTGGTATAAATAAATCGGGATGTCGTGACCGTTGGCGGATACGTCCTCGATTGTGGGATCCCACATCAGCGGATCCAGTTTTCCAAACCTGATAAAATCTCTGACGATGTAATAGAGTATCTTTTCAAGCGATACGACATCTATGTCGATTGCATAGTCCTGCACGATCGATTTAACTTTTCTTACAACGATTCGTTCCTTATCTTCCTCGTTTTTGATAGCCTCTACCAGAAGAACGTCTCTGAGCCGGGACCGGATCTCCTCGAGGAAATTATACTCGAGTTTGCTCAGACGCGGCTCAATCACCTGATACAACAGGGCATCCCGCTCGAAATTGTGCAGAATCACGATAAACGAATACGGTTCATTCACCCAGTACCTATTGACCTCCTCGTATCCGTCCTTTCCGTCGAAGGTGGTAAGAGGTCCATGTTTTTCCGGATCATAAGGCTCCAATCCCGGACCTTGATCCTTTTTAAAGAGGGATATGAGTCTCTCCTTGACCGAGAGCTTCTCTTTTTCGGGAACTTCTGCCTCATGCTCCACCCTGGGCTTTTCGATATCGCCTTTGAGATCGCGGATCAGTTCGTCTGTTGCAATCGCGGCTGCGCCGTCCCCATCAATGCCGGAATCAGTATCAACACCAGTGTCGTCGTTGCCATTGTCTGTGCTGTTAGTATCAGTACCGCTGGTGGTGCTGGTGCCAATATCAAACGGGACCTGGGGCTCCTCATGCACACCCATACCAGAACCTGCGTCCGCAGTCTTCGAAAGGACGCCCCCTTCATCCGCCATAACCTGCCAACCCTCCTCCATCTCTATTTATTGCGCTGCACTCTTAATAAATATTCGCCGCGCGGCGTATTGGGGTTCAGGCTTTTTTTGAGAGGTTACGTGCGCTACTGTGGCTACCGGCACTACCGGCGCAATACCGGAGACTTTTACATCTCTTCTGGTTGGACCGGATCAAAAAGAATTTCGAGCAAATTTTTATGCAATTAAATTCGTGTTATTCTGCCATTCGTGAAATTCGTGATTTTAACATGAATGACACAAATTTACGAATACCACGAATGATGAAGCTGTGAATAGACACCGCAATTTTTCGTGTTCCGGGAAATAATGAAGAGTCCCCCAGTACCGCCGCGATACCTTTAGGTAGACTTGTGGCAAGGTGTTGTTACAAGCTTGTGAACGCGGCTGCAGCAATCAAAACGCATTCACAAAACAATCAATCAGGCAGGCACTGAGAGCCATAGACGAACATGCACCCGAACATGCACCTACGGATTTTTATCAGATGGGGAACATCTGTTGAAGCAATGATAGAACATACCGATGTACAGGTGATGCAATGGAACTCGCAGTAATCGGACGTGGTGATTTCACGCTCGGATTCAAACTCGCAGGTATAAGGAAAACTTACGAAGCGACTCCCGAGACTATGGACTCAACAGTGCACGATGTGCTCGGTGACGAGGACGTTGGGATACTGATTATGCATAACGATGACGTCTCGCTTCTTCCGGCTGCACTGCAATCGACACTCGGTGAATCGATCGAGCCGACGGTGGTTCTGGTTGGAGGCGGCGAGACTACTCAGCTAAGAGAGAAAATTAAAAGCGCAGTAGGTGTTGATCTTTGGAAATGAAAGGAACAGTATATCGGATAGCAGGACCGGTCGTTACGGTCATTGATGTGCCCACAAAGATGTACGACGTGGTCAAGGTCGGTAAAGAGGGGCTTATGGGTGAGGTGATCGGGATTGAGGGCGCCAAATCGACCGTTCAGGTCTATGAGGATACGTCGGGAATCGCGCCCGGCGAACCTGTCGAGAACACATCCATGTCGCTCTCTGTCGAACTCGGACCCGGGCTTCTGACAAGCGTCTACGATGGTATCCAGCGACCACTGCCTGTTCTCCTGGAGAAGATGGGTGATTTCATTGAGCGCGGCGTAACTGCGCCGGGTCTCGATCGTGAGAAGAAGTGGGAATTTAAGCCCACAGTCACCAAAGGCACAAAAGTTGCTGGCGGGGACATTATCGGAACGGTTCAGGAGACCCATATCGAGCACATGATCATGGTTCCACCGAAAGTCTCAGGCGTCATTGACGAGATTAAGTCAGGGTCGTTCACAGTGACTGCGTGCGTCTGTAAGCTTACAGACGGCACTGAACTCACATTGATGCAGAAGTGGCCGGTTCGTGAGTCAAGACCGGTTCGTAAGAAGCTGATGCCGGACACGCCGCTAATCACAGGGCAGCGGATCCTTGACGGACTGTTCCCTGTTGCAAAAGGCGGAACTGCCGCAATTCCGGGACCATTCGGGAGTGGAAAGACGGTGACTCAGCAACAGCTTGCGAAGTGGAGCGATACCGAGATTGTCATCTACATCGGATGCGGCGAGCGGGGTAACGAGATGGCTGATGTCTTAAACGAGTTCCCCGAACTCGAGGACCCGAAGACCGGCGAGCCGCTGATGGAACGAACAGTCTTGATCGCAAACACATCAAACATGCCGGTCGCTGCAAGGGAGGCGTCGGTATACACAGGGATCACGATTGCAGAATACTTCAGGGACATGGGCTATGATGTCTCGCTGATGGCTGATTCGACGTCGAGATGGGCAGAGGCTATGCGTGAGATATCATCCCGGCTTGAGGAGATGCCAGGTGAGGAAGGTTACCCTGCATACCTTGCCGCGCGGCTCTCTGAGTTCTACGAGCGTGCAGGAAGCGTTGAGACGCTCTCGGGTGCGAAGGGGTCTGTCACTGTGATTGGCGCAGTGTCGCCGCCGGGTGGCGACTTCTCGGAACCTGTGACCCAGAACACGCTGCGTATCGTGAAGGTATTCTGGGCTCTTGACTCAAAGCTCTCGCAGCGCAGACATTTCCCATCAATCAACTGGCTTGAGAGCTATAGCCTGTACACGGACGCACTTGCGGACTGGTACAATGAACATTTATCACCAGACTGGCCGATTTTGCGCAGCGATGCGATGGAGATTCTGCAAAAGGAGTCTGAACTGCAGGAGATCGTGCAGCTCGTTGGTTCTGATGCGCTTCCGGAGGATCAGCAGCTCACACTCGAGGTCGCACGCATGATCCGGGAGTATTTCCTGCAGCAGAACGCATACCACGACGTTGACACGTTCTGCGAGATGGACAAGCAATACAAGCTGATAAAAGCTATCCTGAAGTATTCTGACCTCGCAAACGCCGCTCTGGAGGGCGGAGCCGAACTCGAGGACATCACCTCTGTGCAATCAAAAGACGACCTTTCAAAAGTCAAGTTTGAGAAAGAGTTCGATGAGAAGCTGAATACTGTCCTCTCTGCGATGGACAAAGAATTTGATGCGATCCGGGGGGCGGTTTAGATGAAGGAGTACAAAACAATCAATGAGATATCAGGACCGCTGATCTTTGTTGAGAAGACAGAGCCGGTCGGATACAATGAACTTGTGTACATCAAACTGGATGACGGAACCACGAAGCGAGGACAGGTTCTCGACACCTCAAAGGACATTGTTGTGGTTCAGGTCTTCGAGGGCACAGGCGGGCTGGATCTGCAATGTGGTGTCAGGTTCACTGGCGAAACAATCAAACTCCCTGTCTCAATTGATCTGCTGGGACGAATCCTCTCAGGATCGGGTGATCCACTCGATGGCGGACCGAGGATCGTTCCAGAGGACCGGCTCGACATCAACGGCGCCGCCATGAACCCGTACGCACGAGAACCACCAGCAGAGTTCATCCAGACCGGAATATCCACAATCGACGGCATGAACACGCTTGTCAGGGGACAGAAACTCCCTATCTTCTCTGGTTCAGGACTTCCACACAATGAGATTGCGCTCCAGATCGCAAGACAGGCAAAGGTGCTCGGAAGCGAGGAGGCGTTTGCTGTGGTCTTTGCGGGAATGGGCATCACAAACGAGGAAGCACAGTCGTTCATGCGGGACTTTGAGCGAACAGGCGCTCTCGAGCGAGCGGTAATCTTCCTGAACCTTGCCGACGACCCTGCTGTCGAACGGCTGATCACGCCGAGACTTGCGCTCACAGCAGCCGAGTATCTTGCTTATGAGCATAACATGCATGTGCTTGTGGTCTTAACAGACATGACCAACTACGCAGAGGCTCTGCGGCAGATGGGCGCAGCAAGAGAAGAGGTTCCAGGGCGGCGAGGCTACCCCGGATACATGTACACGGATCTCTCGATGATCTATGAGCGTGCAGGTGTTATCAAAGGAAGAAAAGGGTCTGTCACACAGTTTCCGATCCTCTCGATGCCTGGAGACGACATCACGCACCCGATACCTGACCTGAGTGGATACATCACAGAGGGGCAGATTGTGGTCTCACGAGATTTGCACAGAAAAGGAATCTACCCGCCGATCAACGTGTTGCCATCGCTTTCCCGGCTGATGAACTCAGGGATAGGCGAGGGCAGGACAAGAGAGGATCACAAGGCGGTATCGGATCAGATGTACGCTGCTTACGCTGAAGGAAACGATCTCAGGGGTCTTGTCGCAATCGTCGGAAAGGATGCACTCTCAGAGCGTGACCGGAAGTTCCTTGAGTTTGCGGACATGTTCGAGGATCAGTTCGTGCGGCAGAGCAAGGACGAGGACCGTTCGATTGGGACTACGCTTGAGATGGGGTGGCGTCTACTCGCGGAATTGCCAGAGGCTCAGCTGACGCGGATTGACACGGAGATGATCAACAAGTACCATCCGGCACATCGCGCGAAGTGATTCGCGCGATTGTGCGGGGAAGGGGGCGTTATTTGATGGGTGAAAATGGCGGATGAAGAAGGGAGCGGCGATTATCCATTTTCGCCTGTCGATTGGACAGTAATTCCCGTTCCGTCTACACTTTCGACCCCCAACTGTTTGTAGCTATATCACCGCCTGCTGTTGATTTGTTTTGTGGTGGGACAAAGTGTGTTACGAAATGTTTACGAAATATCTGCAAAATGATGAAAGACCCCTCTCTCTTGCATGCGTTTACAGTCACAACGAAAATCGCTAACGTTGAGACTGTTCCTTTGTGTTTTCGCGAACATTTTAGGTTAGGGGGCACTTCTACTTCATCACATTACACGACAAACCGATATTGAGAGGCAGTGTAGTCATACGGCATTTCGGATGAGGGTGCTAAAAGAGAGCGGGAATTGCTGCAGCGTCCCCATCACGTTGATCCCGTACATACTTGCGGCTCTCCTTCCGGCAAGGTCGTCCATCAGAAGCAAATCAGCATTTTGTTCACTGGCAAGGATTATCGCTTCTCTTTCCTATATGCTCCGTATCCCTGACTGCCACCACTGTGATCCAGTCCGCATCTTTTACCTCACGTGATCCCTTTAGATCATTTGCTGTGACTTCTTGATATACCATTTCGGGTATCATCACCTCGCTAAACTCAATTCTTAAAATATCCAGCGATTTGACGGCAGATAGGAAAATCAAAGGCGAAGAATTGCTGACCACCTTCATTTCAGCATACCAAGCCTCTTCGCGGTTTCCACATCCTCTTCAAGCTCTTGAATCCCATAGTTCAGAGGTATGTCTAAATCCTTCATAACCCCCAACATCTCCACCCGGTTCATCCCGAGCAATGCTGCCATCCTCCCAAGAGCTATCTTGCCTTCTCTGTACAATTCCAGCAGGAAATTCTTCTTTACGAAATATTCTGCACGGTTTCCATAGACCCCCTGCGAATACAAGATGTCGCTCGGGAGTTCTATCTCGGTTCTGATCGTTTTTGCTTCTGCCGAACATTGCTGTGATATTTATATGAGTGCAGTGCGTAAATTAAGCATTCGTGGGATCCACTTCAAAAAGTATGGTAAAACCTGGGGTGATGAAAACTCTCCATATTCGGGTGAGTTCCACATCCCAAAACCTTGCCATTTTTGTTCCTTTTTGTCACCCCGTCCTCAATGGACAATAGATAAGTGGCGCGCTGAATACGGCGCG
>JAYEFS010000249.1:0-2933 GCA_034658695.1 Methanobacteriota archaeon
GATCCGGAAAGACATCGCTTCTCTTAGGAATACTCGGGTTTCCGAGATACCGGGTGACCGGCGGCAGGATCGTCTTGAATGGCGAGAACATCACCAACCTGACGACAGCTGAGCGCGTGAAACTTGGGATCGGGATCGCATTCCAGAACCCGCCGGTTATACGCGGTATCAGGCTTGGGGAGATGGTGAACCTATGCCGTGGCGATACATCCGGTGAGATCACTGATGAGACCCGCGTTCTTGCGAAAGAACTGCATTTCACGGAGGAATTCCTGGAGCGGGATGTGAACGCCGGGTTCTCAGGTGGCGAGATCAAAAGGTCCGAGATACTGCAGTTGATTGCGCAGGATCCGGATTTTGTGATGCTGGATGAGCCTGATTCGGGCGTTGATATTGAGAATATGGAGTTGATCGGTGGGATGATCGGCAAACTCCTGCACAGGCGGGAGCGTCCGAGCAGACGAACTGCGTCCGGGTTGATCATCACACATCTTGCAACGATCACCGAGTATGTGGATGTGGACTGGGCGCACGTCATGCTCGGCGGAAGGATCGGGTGCTCGGGGAAGCCGGATCAGATCATCAAGCAGGTATCAGAAGGAGGCTACGAGAAATGCATACGGGAGTGTCAGATGTCGTGAGTGTCGCAGATGATGTGAATCCGGTTACGGTGGGGGCGAGGTAATCTATCGTGTCGCACAGGCAGTATCGGATTCTTCCGATCGAGAACACGGGGGAAGCTACGGGACGGATTTCTGGTGGGAAGAGAACGGTTAAGAGAAGAAGTGAGGAAAGAAGATGTGCAGACGAGGTTACTTGAATGAACACTCCACTTGACAGGGCAATAGATGCAATCGTTCGGGTGGCGGAACCGGACAGGATCATACTGTTTGGTTCACGGGCAGGGGATAATTACAGGAGAGAAAGCGATTACGACCTCCTTGTCCTGAAAAGAGAGGTGGGGCGGAGGAGAAAACTGGCGCAGAATATCTATTTGAATTTTAAGAATATTGGAGCTCCGGTTGACGTGATCGTGGTGGATCTGGGGGAATATGAACGATCAAAGGATGATCCATACCTGATTTACAGCGATGCTGCCAAAAATGGGAGGGTTGTGTATGAGAAATGCTGAAAGAGCGATGGAATGGCTAATAAGGGCGAAAAGCAATCTTGCATGCGCAAAAACGGGGAAAGTATTTCAAGATATTCTTTATGAAGATCTCTGTTTCAACGCTCAACAAGCCGTCGAGAAGGCGCTGAAATCTCTCTGTATCATACATGAAATAGTTTTTTCCAGAACCCATGATATATCTTATCTTATAGAACTCCTCGAAAAAGGTGATATCCACATACCAGATGAAGTACAGCAATCAAAACTCCTGACCGACTATGCTGTGGAGGCGCGTTATCCCGGTGGCTATGAGCCGGTAGACGAAGAAGAATACGAAACGGCTGTTGAAATTGCAGAAATAACTGTCAACTGATAGAAGGAAGAATAAATGAGGAAAAATGAAGGTGATAGGATTTCAGAATTGGAGTATGATGATAAAATAGAAGGTAACTACTCAGGTATGTTGATTGGTCGTCCGATTGCGATCCTGTACTTTCTGACAAGAAAAATAACCGCAGAGTGCGCGGAGGTTCGCAGAGTAGTTAACCGCTTATTCCCCCTCCGCGTCCCTCTGCGGTTAAATTCCCGGTTTGGTTACAGTACCCCCCATGTCATAGGTAGTTCCTGCATAGTGAAGTTCCCCCATAGTGGTTTTAGGTACTTGAGCAGTTACAATAGAAGAAGCATTCAGACAACTGGAAATCAAATTGAATAATAGCGCATAAGGCAAATATTATAAGGAGGCTACGAGAAATGCATAACAAAGTGTCAGATGTCGTGAATGTCGCAGATGATGTGAATCCGGGAGGGTGCACATCCACACAGAGAGATGCATTGATCATCACATCACGAAGTTTATAGTCTCCGAAATCAAACATTTCTCTGATCAACAATCTCAGCTTTAGACAGGCATGACTTCCGCCAAGAATCACTATGCCAAACTGAAACTGAAGTTTGAGCATTTATTCATATCAAGCGTGGAGAATGGGCATGAAAATTAAAAATGGCGACGTCGTACAGGGTTCCAGGTGGTTGGAGCCTGTTGTTGTGGATCTGGTGGAGGTGATGGGCGATTACATACGGGTGGTTGGTGTAACGCGTAATTCTCGCCAGCATATCGATCAACTCATACATCGGGACGAGATTAGTGCTCTTGATTCCGGGAAGATCGAATCGAACTTCACGGCAGAGCCGGGTCATGTCTTTCTCGGTCTTGAAACGAGAAGATATCGCTACGCCTCGTTGTACGATCCCCTTCTGGCTATGAATACCTCAAAGGTAGACCCGTTGCCCCATCAGATTGAGGCAGTATATGGGTATGTGCTGAAACTCCCGCGAATCCGTTTTCTGATCGCAGATGATCCCGGCGCGGGAAAGACCATCATGGCTGGACTGATCATCAAGGAGTTGAAACTCCGCCATCTGATAAGTCGCGTCCTGATCGTCGTGCCAGGGCATCTTAAGGACCAGTGGCGCAGGGAGATGAAGGAGCGGTTTGAGGAAGGGTTTACAATCATCGATCGGGGGATTATGGGTGCGTTTTATGGGGAGAATGTCTGGAGCAGGGAGCAACAAATCATCACATCCATCGATTTTGCCAAGAGGGACGATGTTCTGCCAACACTTGCCTCATCTCAGTTTGACCTGATCATTGTGGACGAAGCCCACAAGATGGCTGCTTACCGTTATGGCGACAAACTCAACAAAACCGGCAGGTACAGATTGGGAGAGGCTCTATCAAAGATAGCAGAGCATCTTCTCTTCCTGACAGCCACACCACACAAAGGAGACCCTGAGAATTTCAGGCTCTTTCTTGATCTCC
>JAYEFS010000250.1:0-2932 GCA_034658695.1 Methanobacteriota archaeon
TGCAAGAAAAACCAGTAGCAATCGGTTCAATCCAATTGGAAAGATGCTTTCGCTCCAGTACTAAAATGAAACAAAAATGGGACCAATTCAGTACGGGGTATACACATCCTTTCATCACCCTAGCTCTCAGGTATCGATTTTTCGATATCTGTCAGCGGCGTCTCTAAACTGTTTGTGGCAGACCTTCTATGAAACGAGTTCAGACCGGATCACCCCTATCCTTGCTCGACCCTCCCGGACGGATCCCCCACACGACCTATCCGAGCCCCAGAAGCGATGACACCGACGCCTTGCAGACCACAGCGCTGATCGCACCGATCCAGACCATCAGCACGAAATGGGTGGTTCCGTTCAGGAGGTTGCCACCATCCACGAACCTGATCATCAGCGAGGAGAGTAGCGAGTGCACAACCATGATGACTGTGACGAGCGTGTAGAGGATGCCGATGTCGATGTCCGTGTACAGAATCATGCCCATCGACATGCCGGGCGGAAGTTCCACGGCTTCAAACATACCCTGCATCAACTCCACCACGCCGAGCGAGACGTACAGCGTGAACCCGATCCCCGCGGTGAGTCCGTAGAATACGCCGACCATCGTTGAGGCAGACTGGTACCTCAGTTTCCGGAGCCGGACGATCTGGTGGAAGTTGGTTGCGATCATGTCGCCTACGGTCTCTGCCTCCCCTCCGAGATGCGTGGACTCGACAAACATCACACTGAATCTCTGGATCAGGTTGCTCCCGGTCTCAACCGAAAACAGATTCCATGCGTCCAGTTTGTTGATGCGCGAGACAAGTCTGCTGTAGAGGCGGTTGATGGTCGTGGTGAGGGGTCCGAAGTCATGCATCCGCAGACTCTTGAGGGCTTCACCGATCATTCCGCCCCTTGCACTCGCAGAACTTCCGAGCGACCTGAGAAACGACGGATAGTTGTCGTCCTTCCGCTTGATCTTCGCCTCCTCTTTCGCAGCGATTCTCCCGGTGTAGAGGAGCGGTGTCAGGATCATTGCGACCTTGATCACATCAGGGGCGATTACGAATCTGACCAGAACGATGGCGACAAGGCAGCCGGCAAGCGAGAAGACTATAGATCGCTTCAGATTGCGGTCGGATTCGCTCTCGATTCCGAGTTGCTGCCATATCTGGTCCCTTGGCATCTTTGCCCTGATGAACATGATGACGCTGAAGTCGGCTACAGCGAATGAAAAGGTGGATATCAGCATCATATTCGTGGCATCCATCCCTGTTATGATCGGCATGATCGCTGAAAACGACGCGAGAAAGATGAGCGACATAACGAGCGACACAAACATCTCTTTCACGATATCAATGGATGTGAGCGCACCTCTGTACATCGTGGCGTAGTCCCGCATCACTGTATCCTGCTCAGCACCCAGGAACCGCTCGATCTTCTCTCCTGACTGGACCGCATGCGCGAACCTGTCCAGAAAATCGGCAAAGATCACAGACGGGGTCCGCTCGGCAACGAACCTGCATGCATCAGCAAGGCTCAGGTTCCACGTATCCATGAGTAAGTATATTTTTCTGCATTCCTCTCCGATCAGGTGATAGTTCGGATCATCGGAGATCATCTTGAAGAGTTCCTTGCGTGCCGTGTTTGCCAGAGCGAGTGCGCCCATCTGCGTGACAAAATAATGCATGTCGCTGTCGATATCCTTCGCCTTTGCGGCTGCGACAGAGAACGGATACATTACCACAAATGCGATGCAGATCACCGGGATAACGAGCAGGATATACTGCGCAGACCCATTAAAGAGCTCCGGAAACAGGGAGTATAACAGAAATGAGAGTATGAATCCAAAGATTATGATCGGCAGAGCGAATCGCTTGATGTATTTCGGAAGCGGTACATTGAGCGCTGCGATCGCCTTCTTGAGTTCCATAGTATCCCCCACAGGTAACTTCGATTAAATTATAGTACTTACGCTGTTGTATTCTTTTCGGTGCGGGTGCCGGGTTTTTTATGACGTGCCCAAGAAAATGGCTGGTTCTAACGTTTTCTGTGGTCGATAGCAGTAGCCCACCCACACGTTGTAGTAATCGTGGGCGACACTCCTTCGTCTTTGCGACTTTGCGTTAAATCAGAGGAACGCAAAGACGCGAGGGCGCAAGGGCGCAAAGGTTGGAAACCACAGAATCCAATAGAATCAGGAAAATGGCACGCAGTCCCGACCGCCAAACCGCAATATTCATAAACTCGCCCATTATAAGTGACAATAATGGCAATTCATCCAATTGAATACCGGTATGGCACAGAGGAGATGAAAGGCGTCTGGAACGAGGAGACACGCCTCCACAAACTCCTCTGCGTCGAAAGTGCGCTCGCGAAGGCTGAATCAGAAGTGGGACTGATCCCGGCAGAGGACGCTCGGACGATCGCAGAGAAGATTTGCGCAGTCTCGCTCGACCGGGTAAATGAGATTGAGGACGAGATTCAGCACGATGTCATGGCTCTCGTGCTCGCGATTGCGGAGCAGTGCGGTGACGCGGGAAAATGGGTACATTTCGGTGCGACATCAAGCGACATCCTCGATACTGCGACCGCACTCCAGTTGCGTGATGCGATTGATATTATGGGGGGACGGTTGCACCGATTGCTCGATCTTCTTGTCGGGCGGGCTGATCTGTACAGGGAGACGGTCTGCGCCGGGCGCACGCATGGTCAGATCGGAATTCCGACGACGTACGGGATGCGGTTTGCGATATGGGCATGCGAAATCGAGCGGCAGATCGAGCGCCTGGACCAACTGCGACCGAGAGTCGTGGTCGGCAAGATCGGCGGCGCTGTCGGGACGCAGGCGTCCTTTGGTAAGAAGGGCATCGCAATTCAGAAGAAGACGATGGATGCGCTCGGAATCGGGTCGGTCGATGTCGCAAACCAGATCGTTCAGCGTGACCGGCATTGCGAG
>JAYEFS010000251.1:0-2912 GCA_034658695.1 Methanobacteriota archaeon
CTGTAGAGGATGTGCTCCTGAAGAGCCGGATGAGGGAAATCTTCAAGTCCGGTTCTGTGAGGGGGCTCATAGTAACCTCGGGGCCATTACCCCAAACAAGAGGTGCGCTATGGGCCCTACTTGACAATCAGCAAAAATCTTCAGTCTTTCTGAAAGATATACCTAAAAACGGCACTGTCTGGAAATCCAGTGATTTCTGTAATGGTCAGTTGGATGTGCAACAACGCAAAAGACGCGAAGATTGAGATTGGCAACACTCTTCGCGTCTCTCTCGCCCTTGCGCCTTTCTCGTTAAATTAGAAAACAATACGAGAAAGACGCGATGGCGCAAAGAACAAAAGTCTCCGCGTGTATTTCACTGGGATTTTTGATTGTGCCCCTAAAAACATCAATCCGTGGAAATCAGTGTTAATCTGTGGCTAACAGCCACTGTCAGCCACAGATTAACGCGGATTACACTGATTTAAGGCAATATCTACGATAAATATCATAAATCACCGATTTTTCAGATAGTGCCTCGGTTACCACTTAATTTGAAGCGGATACCCGATTCATTTCAATTCTATCACCCGCAGATTTGCGCTGATACCCGCTGAGCAAATCCGCGTCCATCAGCGGTTCATCACATCTTCAACCGACCGGAATAAATTAAAAAATCTCGTGATCCGGATCAGGATACCGGATCAAAACCGGATAACCAAGATTAAGCATAGCCTTTCCATGGGGTTAGACCGGACGTATTGGGGCTGGATGAAAGGAATGTGCTTGACACGTATTCGTCTGCCCTTACCTGTCACCAACGGTCTCGATCTTGAACGTGACATCGAGCCCTTTCAGTGTCAACTGGACTCGATCCCCGATTTGTAGAATGTCATCGATGCTCGCGTTCAAGCCCCAGTCATACACGTAGTCATAAGCGCCCTGCATCGCTTCAAATCCCATAGCAGTCAGTCTACCATTCACTTCGGAGGGCGTCCCACCCTCGCTGTTGAACCATACGACGAGATAACTCTTCATTATGTGTCACCTGTTGTGCCTAACATCGATTGGGTGGGTTATTATGTTTGTGGTTGCTCTGGCGGAAGTCCGATCGCGTTGATGTGATTGATCAACTCAGTGAATGCAACGATCTCAAACTCTACGACCTCTTTCTTTGTCATGCTGATGCTCATCTCACCATCGACTGTCAACCGATCCGGACCCCTCCTCACAAGCCGGTCCACGCCATCTCTACAGAGCACCTCTTTCAGTTCGGTATCATGCACAAACGCCCGCCCTGGAATGAAGACGGTCTCCTCAACCTCGCTTAAGTCGAGCGCCATTATGTCGTCGATTGTTATCAGGCAGCCGATATCCTTTGCGACACCAACGACATTCACATAATCATTCCTAAACTGCAGAACTTTCGCGAGGCGAGGCATGGCTATGCTGCTCGTGAGAACCGTTGCTCGTTTCGTGATCTCCGGAAGTTGTGACAGCGCGTCCACGTCGTTTCTGATCGCAAACGGCGATCCGATCAACGGATCCTCGAGCGGTGTTCCAGCGATTCGGAATGAGTAGTCATTCGCAGCCTTCCTGACGATTGCGAGGAACTCCTCGATTGTGTGTACCTTCGCATCCGCACCCATGATCGGGGCGTTTCCGAGAATCAGACCCTGGCTCAGTGTGTTTGCGAATCTCATCAGAAGAACGCCTGTTACGCCCATCTCTTCTAAGTCAGAGAGCGTTCTCTCCAGTTCATCGCGATCATTCACCCCGGGAATCAGGATGATCGCCGCATACACCTTGCAGCATTCAGAGAACCGGCGCAAAACCGAAAGCGATGCCTCCGGGTTCTTGTCGCCCATGTATCTCCGCCGCAGTTCCGGATCTGTGGAGAAGACTGTAAACGAAACCTCATCAACGCCTCGATCTATGTAAAAGTCCGCTTCGTCGTCCTGAGTGAATCCCTTCCCACTTGTGTAACCCAGATTAATCGGAACGCAATAGCGAGAGAGTGATTCGACCAGTTCGTGCAGATCAGGATAGCAACTGAGATCGCCCCCACCACTGATTGTGATTCTATCGACTGGCTCTCTTGTGAACTGCATCGACTGGTTCATCTCGTTTATGACGAGCTGGTACGGTTTGAATCCGGCATAACCCTCTTTGACTGCGCGTGAACAGTAATCGCACCCCTTCTGGAATACAAAGCAGTTTTTGCAGCCAAACGGTTCGATCTCTCCTACTCCCTTGAAATAACAGTACCTGCAGAAGCCCATGCAGTCGAGCCCGGGTCTTCCTCCAACGTCAGCCAGAAGTTCCATTTTATTTCAGTATGGGAACAAAGTACTTAAACGTCTTTGGGGTTCAACCAATGATAGAATGACAATTGTTGAAGACATTCAGAGTGTAGAGGACGAGATCAAGAAGACACCCTACAACAAGGCGACGTCGCATCACATCGGAAAGCTCAAGGCGAAGCTCGCACGGCTTAAGGACGAAGTGCAGAAGCGGGCTCAATCGAAGTCGGGCGGTGAGGGGTACGCCGTCAAGAAATCCGGAGATGCAACAATCGTCATGGTCGGGTTTCCGTCGGTCGGGAAGTCCACGCTCCTGAATACACTTACAGGAACCAAGAGCGAGGTTGCTGCGTATGATTTCACCACGCTCGATGTTGTTCCGGGAACGCTTGAATACCGCGGAACAAGGATGCAGTTTCTCGATGTTCCGGGTCTTGTCAGGGGTGCTGCGATCGGGCGCGGGCGCGGCAGGGAGGTGATCTCGGTTGTGCGGAATGCAGACATGATCCTAATCCTCATGGATGTCTTTCAGTTGCAGCAGTACGACGTGCTTGTAAAAGAGCTCTATGATGCAGGGATTCGGATCAATGCCGCACCTCCGCGTGTTATTATCCGACTTACGGATAATAA
>JAYEFS010000252.1:0-2898 GCA_034658695.1 Methanobacteriota archaeon
GCCTGTGTTTTTTCACATACGTAAGGGAGCTACCGTTAGCGACCACAGAAGCATCAGAACTATAAAAAGCGTCTTTCGATGTGATGTGGTGGAGTTAGACGAAGATCTGGAATTTTCTCTTGTGGATTAAGATAACGTGTATTACTGCGAAGGATGCCTGCATTGCGAGAGACGATGCAATCAAATCGATACAAAAATTGGTTAAAAGCCCGGTTGCAGGTCTTTCCAGATGTGCTATCTGAAGTATTCATATCGATGAAGTGATAATGAATGAAGTGAGATGAAAAGTCGATACAGAGGTAACGAGATGGGTAAGGCAAAACTGGAAATTCGTGGATTGATCCAAGGCGATCTCAAAACAAAAATTGACGGTGTGTGGCTGACCGGCAGAAAGGGATATCAATCATTCCAAAAAAGCAACGATTCCTCCAATCAAGGCGCGGTTCACTGCGAAACGGTGGAACGGAACCTTGGCTGGCTAATTCCAGATGAGAAAAAACACGAGATCGGACAGTTTGGCATGTTTGTTCTGTCCGCCGCGGCATGTCTACATGATGTAGGTAAAATCCCGTTAGAGCACACTATGTATGAAGACCATGGCAGAGAGTCCATGAGGCGAGTAGTGGACAGCCCCAAAGATTTTGGTCTGGACGACGGCGAAGCGTTTGCTGTTGGTTGGGTGGTCAGTGCTCATAACGACGGAAAACTGGACGAACTCCCAGAAAAAGTCTCTACCAATGGCGGGGATGTACCTGTGCGCGAGTTTGCAGCGATTTTTAAATTGGCAGATATGCTCGATACAAACTATGAGCGGGTGCCGGACAGTGTACTGAAAATGAGATATCCAGACGGCAATATCCCACCCAAGCTGACTGCGCGGAAGGCTATAACTGGTTGGGATATCGATTCTCAAAACCACATAATACTCGAAGCATACCCAAAAGATGAAATCGGAGAAGAAACCGTATATACTGCCTGTACTCTGATGAATGAAGAAATTTCCAGCGTTGCTTCTGTATTGCATCTTATTGAATATCCTGCCAAGTTTAAGCTTAACATCAACCCATATCGCATCGAACAAGGTCTAATAACTGAAAGCAGAAAAGATCGGGCTTTTCTGGGCATGGCTTCATTTACAGAAGCCGATGCCAGTCGTTTCAGGGGAAGAGATGCCGACATACAGGAGTTATTAGGTTGCGTAACTACGTACCCAATCACACTGCTGGTAGGCGAATCCGGTGTTGGAAAAACCTCTTTGATACAAGCGGGTCTTTTCCCGAAGTTAAATGGCTGGGGCTGGAAGTGTGTATGGACTCGCCCATTTGACGATCCGGCTGCCAGTATAGGAAAAATGGTAGCAGATGTACTGTTGTCACCGGGACACATGGCTGCGGATACATCGCTGATCGATACCTTACGAGCAGTATCAGCAGAACATCCCGGTAAAAAAGTGTTGGTGGCGATTGATCAGTTCGAGGATGTGCTCAATAGCACAGATGGAGAACTCACAAACATATTACGGAGTCTGCTGACAATTCAGACCGGAACTGCGATACCTAATTTAAAGGCGCTCATCGCGTTTAGAGGGGACTTGCGAGTAGAACTCGATAAACGCCTGTTCAAACGTGTGGCGGGATCGGTACGCGGACTTCCAAGTGTTGACCTTGTTTCTCTTAATCGGAAAGGCGCGGAAGATGCGTTTATCGCTGGTTTTAAAGCGGCGGGGGTAGGGCTTGATGCGACTTTGGATGAACAGAATGGAAAAAGCCTCATGGAGCTCGTGCTGGATGATATCGAAGAGATACGGTTTTATCCACCATACATCCAGATGGTCGGAGAAACGCTATGCAAACATGCAGATAAATGTGGCATCGTTACCAGAGATGCGTATTCAAAAATTGGTGGCGTGAAGCGGATCATTGCTGAATATCTCTTCACTCTACTCGATGAATTTGGAGAACATGAAGAAGATGCACGAAAGATTCTCATATCGCTTGTAACATCCAATGGAACGAAAAAATCTCGTACTGTCAAAGATATTGTGAATGAAACCGGGATCGCGTATGATCCGGTGTGCAGTCTCCTTGATGGCATGGTGGATATGCGTATGGTGAGGTCACTGGGCGGCAATGAATATGAGATCATTCACGATTATTTTGGTGAAATGGTGAGCAAAGAACTGATGGAACCGATGGATAAAGAATTGAAGACTGTTTTAGAACAACTCGAACATGCTGCCGATGCTTATTCTCGTCGTGGTGTAATAATTGATTCTTTACTTATGATTCAGGCGTACTCGTTAAGAGAGTATCTTCTAAATTATATTCACTCAAATAAAACTATGTGGGAAGCACTGCTTGTAGCACAATTCAACGGAAACGGTCCGGCATGGTTCTGGTTAAAAATCATCGACACAAACGAATTGTTGTCGGTAGTATTCGAGCTATGTGCGCATCGAGATGCAAAAATTAGAGCCAGTGCAATGGAGACAATCCGGGACGCATACATGTCGGGGAACGCGGCATCTAAAGATCTTTCATTCATCAGAAAAATGCTGAAAGACTCAGATGAACACGTACGACAAGCTGCACTTGAAATACTCAATGAATTTGGGGGCAGTGAGGATATTCCACTTGTCAAAGAGATGATATGGCATAGGCGCAATGAACGGCTTGCATACAAAATGCTCAAAAAATTTGGAAGTAATGACGACCTTCCATTTATCAAAAAGATGTTAGTGTGCGAGCATACTGGTTGGTGTGGTGGTCTCGAAGCACTAAAAGTCATTAGCAGCGACAATCCACAGTTTGTTAGAGATATGCTGAAAGACGATAGTAAACTTGTGCGGAAGGCTGCACTCAACGCGATGAGGGAACTTGGAAGCAGCGACGATCTCCC
>JAYEFS010000253.1:0-2882 GCA_034658695.1 Methanobacteriota archaeon
TTTCAGTACGTCAATATCTGCCTTTATCTCTTTTGGTGTGAAATGTGTGAGCGGCAGGTCTGTGAGGTCGTATCGCACGGTTCCATCCTTAAAGACGAATACCTTGTGTTTTGCACGCAGAACTCCTTTTTCAAGTGCTTCCGGAGTTCTGTTTTTTGATATTAATCCTTGAACCCCTTTGAAAGTTTGGAGGGTGTCTCTTTCGCCAAGGTTTTCGAACGCGGATAGGTATCGCGTCTTCAGATCGAGGTCGATCTTTCTGGCAGAGGTGGTGGGTGCGCCGCATCGTGGACAGGTCTCGCTCCCGACAGGGATGTTGCAGTGCTTGCAGAAGAGTACCGGTTCTGTTCGCGTCCCGCATGAACATAGGTACTCGTAGGTCTCGTTTCCGCATTTCGGGCATCTCCGCATCCCGATATAGACAGGGATCACGCCGATTCCGGCGTTGATTGATTCTTTGTAGTTTGACGCCTGCTTCAGCAGTCTCGATTTCCCGCCCATCTCTCCGACAGGGAAGAGTACATGAGGCGCCGGCTTCATCTCCCGTTTATTGGATTTTTCCGGTCTGCCCATCCGTGCGCCTATCCTGGTCGGTGCCTTCGGTCTGACACGGATACCACTTATGGCGAATATCGTGTCCAGAACTGTTGCCTTCCCGCCCAGATCCCATTCCGGCTTCCATTTATCTCCAATCCCGGTTCCGACGCATCTGAGAAGCGGAAGCGGCTCCGATATCTGTATCTCGCCCTCCGCAACCAGGTGCGGTAGGAGAATCGTCTCAAGAATCTGTTTTATCTCTTGTTCCATCGGTATCAGGAGCGTTTCGTTCTCGATTCTGCCATGCGATGAAATATATTCGGATAAACGTTTGAAATCCCCGAGTGTGATGTCATGCCAGAGGTATGTGAACTTCGGGTGCAGCGGAACGCCGTACCGGCAACAGAGTTCAAGCGCAAGTTCCTGACCAGGATCTATGAGATCGCCATCTATTGTGGCAGGATCCACCTTTCTTTCAAGTTCGGCGATCCACCATTCGAAACAGTACGAAGACGGCACCAGCGGGTGGTTGTTCTCAAGAAAATCGCCGTAATTGATAAGAATCTCCCCGATATCAAGAATCGTCTCGACCTGATCATGCAACCGCACCGCATCCTCTTCAGTATCGATATGCACCACCGCTCCGTTGAAGAGTCGCACAGTCGGACCTGAAATTCCACTCACCGGAGAGACGCCGGCAGCTTTTCCGGGGCGTTCGACCCGCATCTGGGTTCCGGGAGCAAGAAAACCATCGGTTATGACCATAGTCGCCGGAGAGACGCCGGCAGCAGCGAACCCGGTGTTTTTCGCCCTCCCGTATCTGAGCCTGAACCCGCCAGGCATGGACGGATGCGAGAAGACAGGTCGTCCCGCGATGAGATCTTCCAGATACTTCGCCTTGGGTTTGATGACTGTTTCGCCAGCCTCGCCGCTCTCCTTTTTTGTGATGAACTGGTTCAGGAAATCCCAGCCGTCCAGATTGAGTTTTGTCACATGCTTCAAAATCTTCGGCGCCTTGAGCGCCATGCCCTCTGCAAAGACCAGAGCCATCCCGCCACGAACGCGGTTCGTATCAACCCGCGCCAGATCCCGGTATCCCTCAACCTCCACCTCCTCGGTCGGCTCGCCATCGATGCAGATCGGGCAGTTTGACGCAATCAGCCGGACCTCCTCATCAGACGGCGTGTACTGGAGGTTTGCGACCGACCGGTACCTGAGCACCTCCTCGACATACCGCTCGATCTCTTCATCTCTCGGGATGTATCTGTTGATGCCGAGTTCTCTGCGCACGTAGTCGGCGACCAGAACAGAGAGAGCCTGCGCAGTACCGCCAGCACTCCTGATAGGCCCTGCATAGAATATTCTGAGAAACTCCGTGCCATCGTCGTTCTTTGCTATGAGTACCTTCGCTATTCCCTCTATCGGTGCAGCAACCACGCCCTCGGTTAGTAATGCGACCGAAGCCCTTATCGATGCCTCCACAGCCTCATCCCTGCTCTTAAATGTATGAATACGCATCGTTGCGATGTCAACACCAAGCTGCAGCGCAGACTCCTCCCTGCTCATCGTGCGGTCCAGCTCACGAATACGGTCGGCAACCGGGATATCAACCAGTTTCTCGACCCGGTCGGCAAGATCCTTTGCCATGGGAATCTCAGGGTGCATCACCGGATCTTTGCCGCACAAGCGCGCTCTTGTCGCAACCTCGATAGCATGCGCAAGATCGCTTTCGAGCGCATCAAAATACGGGTACGTGCTGTCAGTAGTCACGCTATTACTGTGTGTAGGTTATCCATGGTAAACCTGTTGATCGACCCAAAACCACCGCATGATGGACGTCACAAATCGTACCACATCTGCGTATGGCACTGTCGATTTGCTCCGGAAACAGGTGGCACATTTTCATACGTATGGGGGACTCAGAGAGTCCTGGATGCTTCCAGTGAGATCGCCATGCCCTCAGATTTCACCGCAGAGTGTGCAGAGCCACGCATAAGGTTGAAAACGGTCTCAAAACTCTTACGCCCCTCCGCGTTCTCTGCGGTGGTATACTTCACGCCGCCACAGCCACAAAATCCATAAATTCCGCTGAAAAATTTGGGGTATACCGTATGATTCCTGAATTTCGGTGAATCAAAATAGACTTACCGTTCACCATCACGGAGTATCGGTGTTTCTGTAGGGCATGGTGGTCCAATTTGAGCAGAAATGGATTGATATCTAAGTAACTCCACAAAAATTATGACCTCTTGATTTACCACTATCGTGACCATAAAAAGCATCATTCAGGTGTGAGTTATGAAGAAGTGGAACGAAACTTTTGTGGATCCACTTAGTTGTGACGT
>JAYEFS010000254.1:0-12124 GCA_034658695.1 Methanobacteriota archaeon
TAGGTGTATTTATTCAAAAGAGTTAGTGGCAACAAATTTAAGGGTCCTGGTTGAGGCAAAACGATAACAAGACAGGACTATGGGTGATCAAAAGTGATGTTGGGGGGAGGATCTTTCAAACTCAGGTCATAGGGTGAAAAATAGATAGAAATAAACGGTTTTTCGTTATCGGTACCCTTACTTCCAAAAGGTGAGTAGTTATAGATTACACAGTCTGCGAAGCAGCGGCGCAGCCATCTCCACAAGATTTCTGTCTTAATCTTGTGTAATCCAGTGGTTTTATATGCGGATACTCACCCGATATTGGGTACGTATGGGCGGCTTTGGTGAACGAACCAACGTTCGCTCGAGCCTCTTTTCCTTTTATTTCCCGTTCGCCCCATTTCTCTATTTTGTTTCTCTTTTTTCATCTGTTTCATATTGCAATGTCTTTCTGTTAATGGTGCTACCAGTGCTTTGAGGTCTCTGCGTAGGCGGCGTGGAGATATAGGTCCAATGGTGTGTGCGATAGCATTGCAATATTTAAACTCCACTATTCATGGCATCTGTTCATTTATTGGATCCGCATTCATCAAATATGTGATTTATGTCATTTTGTGTCTTAAAAAATATATTTCGGGCAGGGATATGCAGAGGGCGCGCTGATCGCCATTGACTCGCAGTTAATTTGACATCGCGCAGATTGCCAGCCCAGGATCTCCAAAAGCTATTTATACGGTCGTACATGACACTGATTGCCCAGTTTGAGGGCAGGTGATAACCGTATGGAATTATATAATGGAAGAAGACGTGTAATAAGCATTACAATAACAATAGGCATCATACTGATGTTAATATTCTCCGGGCCATCGAGCGCGGTTACAGCGAAACTGTTGATGGATGGTTTGGACGGTACAGAGGTTGGAGAGACCGGATTTTTCTACTTCAACGTGACGATAGGGGGCAACGAGAGAATCCCTATCGCTGACTTCTCGATAGACGGGCTTCCGGATATCAATGGATCTCCGGAGGGGAGACTGGTATTCGGTCCTGGCGACGTTGGTACTGCGGTCGGAGACACCGCAACCAGCGGCAACTACCTAATCGAACTGGTCAAGATCCATGGCTGGGTGGGTGGCGAAAATTGCGGCTATGGATATGACGATGGACTGGGTTATGGGTATGGTTACGGATATGGCTATGAATCCAATTACGACTACGCGCCCTATATAGGATATGGCTACGGATATCCGTTTATTGACTATGGTTGCAGCTATGGATATGGCTACGATTATGGTTATGGATATGGCTACGATTATGGTTATGGATATGGCTACGAATCGCAGGACTCGCGATACACCGAACTCGCGTACAGGATAACGGTGGACACGACCGGTGCAACCGTGGGAACGTATGACGCGGTCGGGATGGTCAATACCGGCGCATCCGGCAAGCCGCACTTTACCACCTCAACGACATCGTTTACACTCGTAGGCACCAGCTCGCCAATCGTTACGAACGCGTCCGCAAGCAGGGACACAATACTGAACGACAATGGCAGACCCCGATCTCCTGGAACGAACGTCGCCGTGCTGGGTGTCGATGTGACTGATAAGGGCAGCGGAGTTTCAAGCGTCACAATCAATCTCACACCCATCGGCGGATCAGCGGCACAGCCGATGGCGTGCGTTGGCGACGACCGCTGGGAAGTGACCACAAACGCGGTGATGGGGGTCAACCTCACCAACCAGCTGGTAATCAGCGCAACAGACAATGCCGGGAACTGCAATGATTCGGTGGCAATCGCACTGACCGTTCTTAGACGTGGCGATGTGTACCGGGACAACATCATCGGAGTAGATGATGCGTTCTATATCCTGGACTACCTTGACGATCCGGATGCGGTGATTGAACCGCCGAGCGTGCTGGTCGGGGACGTTGTGGATCGGTATGGGCACCCAGAGGGTGATGGTGTCGTGGACATGATAGATGGATTATACCTAATGGAGTGTACGATTGGCGCGAAGGACGCGCCATAACTGCCCCTCACCACCCCTATTCTTTCTTTTTTTTTCGTTTTTTCTGGGTGGATTGGATTATGGCGAAGAAGATTAACCACAGAGGACACGGAGGGCACAGAGAGTTGCTGTTTTCTCTGTGTCCTCTGTCTGTTGACAAGAAGTTGCATCACAGATTGCCCAACCGGCTACCCGTTCCATCCCTGCTTTCACTTTCACCCCGCTCATGCCAAACGGTTAATACCCCTTGAACTGGAATTTGACGTGATTACCATGAGCGAAATATCCATAGAAGATCTCCCTGGAATCGGTCCTGCGACAGCCGAGAAACTGAAGGACGCCGGGTTCAACTCGATCGAAGCCATCGCTGTTGCATCACCAGCAGATCTCGCAGCGACCGCCGATATCGGGGAGTCGACCGCAACCAAGATCATAGCGGCTGCACGGAGATGTGCCGATGTTGGTGGTTTCGAGACCGGAGATGCCATTCTCAGGCGCCGGGAGGATGTCGGCAGGCTCGAACTCGGATGCGCTGAGGTCGACACGATGATGGGCGGGGGGTTTGAGACGCAGGCGATTACGGAGGTGTACGGCGAGTTTGGGTCTGGAAAAACGCAGATAGCGCACCAGCTCGCCGTAAATGTACAGTTACCGGTCGATAAAGGTGGGTTAGACGGATCCACAATCCTCATCGATACAGAGAACACCTTCCGTCCGGATCGGATTGCAGGTATGGTGGAGGGACTCTCGAAGCGATATGATATGTATTACGATCCTGAGGATTTCCTGAAGAACATCCATGTCGCCCGTGCCTACAATTCCAACCATCAGATCCTTCTGATGGACACAGCATCCGAACTCGCTGATTCGCTGAGAGACGCAGAGAAGCCTGTGCGTCTGCTAATCATTGACTCGCTCACAGCGCACTTTCGGGCGGAGTATGTTGGCAGGGGCACGCTCGCCGATCGGCAGCAGAAGCTGAACAAGCATCTGCACACAATCCTTCGATTTGCCGATCTGAACAATGCGATGGTCTTTGTGACAAATCAGGTGATGTCGAAGCCCGATGCATTCTTCGGTGATCCGACAAAGCCGATCGGTGGGCACATCCTCGGGCACACCTCAACATTCAGGATCTATCTGCGGAAGTCGAAGGGCGACAAGCGTGTTGCAAAACTGGTCGACTCCCCGAATCTGCCAGACGGTGAGGCACTCTTCACGGTGACGCCGGAGGGACTCTTTGGAGACCAATGATTGAGGCAATCGCAATTGATATCGATGGCACGCTGACGCACAGGGACCGAAGCATTGACTGTCGTGCTGTTGCGTGCCTGCGAACCCTCAAGATCCCGATCGTGCTCGCTACAGGGAACGTGCTCTGTTTTGCACGGGCGGCAGCAAAACTGATCGGAACCGGTGGGCAGATCATCGCAGAGAATGGTGGCGTAATCTCGCTTGAATACGATGGCGAGGAATACTACGACGGGGATATCGAAGCCTGTGAACGCACATTCAATGCACTGAACGCGCATTTTAATGTCGAAAAAATCGATCCCAACTACCGGAAAACTGAGATTGCACTTCGCAGGAACTTTGACTCCGCTGATGCGGAGCGTATCGTCGGTCGTGAGATTGAAGTTGTGGATTCCGGGTACGCCATTCATCTGAAGAGTAGAAGCGTGGACAAGGGAACGGGTTTGCGCAGGATAGCGGATCTCATGGGAATTGATGCAGGAGATTTTGCAGCAATCGGCGACTCGAGGAACGATATCCAGATGTTTGCTGCGGCAGGATTTTCTATCGCCGTTGGAAATGCGCACCCATCACTCATGGAAGTTTCTGATCTCACGACCTTTGGCAAGTATGGGGCAGGAGTCGTCGAAGCGATTGAATATCTTGTGCAGAATTCGATGATTGCGGGTATGGGAATCCACAAAAAGTGATATGCCGGTTATAGTTTATTTGTGCGGATTTAGCTAACCACAAGATTACACAGATCTCCACGAGAACATATGGGGCGGCGGGATATAAGATGCAAGGATATCGCCAATGTCTTGTACGTACTACTATCTTCTTGTGCCAATCTCGTGAACTCTCGTGGTTGTTTCGCCTCAGCTACACACATACAAAAAAAGAAGACCGCGGGGCGATTACTCAATTGCTATCGATTCGCCCAGCGTGATTTTTCCGTCGTCTGCTATCTGCCACGTGCAGTACTCTCCGAAGACATCTCCGACACTATCGAAGGTGATCTCTCCGGATGCGCCCTGGTAATTGATCTCTGTTCCGTTCCTGATCAGCGCAAGCGCTGTTCCGATGTCAGAGACAGCCTCACCCGGAGCGTTCGCAACGCCTGGTATTGCATCGCGTATTGCGGTTCCGTCTGCGCTTCCTGCGCTCTCTATCGCAAGAGCGATTATCACAGCAGCATCGTAGGTGTTCGAGCTGAATGTGACGGGTTCTTTCCCGTATTCTGCCTCATAAGCCGCTGCAAATACCTCATGAGCAGGACCTGTAGCTCGCGGGTCAGGTGTTGTGCCGACAGAGCCAGCCACGATGTAGTTACCATCGGAATCCTTCCCGACCTTCTCAGCCAGTTCATCGGTACGCATACCCTCCGAAAACAGCCAGTTGCTCGCATCCATCACGCCTTTCTGGTATGCGGACTTGAGGATGATGCTTCCGGTGTCAGGATAGCCAACGAGGATGATTGCATCCGGATCGTTCGCAGATACCTTGTCAACCTCGGAATCGAACGTTGCGCCGGTTGCATCGTACTTAACCTGGTTGATGACAGTTCCACCGATTTTCTCGAACTCTTGCTTGAAGACACCCTCAAAGCCCACACCATAAGCGTTGTTGATGACAATCGTGCTCACATTGACGTATCCACTCTCATTTGCGAGTTTTGCCATCGCTTTACCCTGCAACGCGTCCGACGGAACGGTTCTCCAGTAGAAGCCGTCGTCAGCGTACGTCGTGAAGTCTGGTCCGGTGTTGGACGGGGAGATCTGGACGATCTTGTTTGTGATCGCTATGTCGATTATCGCCAGGCTCGGTCCGCTTCCTGCAGCGCCGATCACCGCTGGAACTTTATCAATCGTTGCCAGCTGGTTCATCGCATCGACTGAAGCGATCTCGGATGTCTCTGAGTCTCTGCTGACGATTGCAATCTCGCTTCCGAGAACGCCTCCATTCTCGTTCACCTGATCTATCGCAAGTCGTGCTCCATCCTCCATCGGTCCGCCATAAGCGGCGAGGTCTCCTGTGAGCGGTAGCAGCGTACCGATCTTGACAGCCTGCTCCGTTTCAACGCCTTCTTCATGATCTACAGGTTCGTCATGATCCGTGAGTCCAGCGTCGTCCACGTGTTCGGCAGGTTCTGCGTCTTCCGTATCTGTGGGAGTCACACAACCAGATGCCAGAACGATGGCAAGAACTGCAAAAACGGTCAAATATTTTGCCATTTTCAAAAATATCCCTCCTATTTGTGTACCATTTCGGAGATTCTTTCGATAATCTCCGGCAATGCCCGTCAAAACCATTCACCCGATCATATATAAGTGTTCTGCGTGCATTCGCACGATCTCGACGTACATAGCCCGTATAGCCCGTGAAAGCCATCAAACAGCGAGATCGCATAATATGTAAATATTAATAAAATTGCTGCTGGTAGTATTAACTTGAGAAATACTGTCCTGAACTATAAGTACGTGTTTGGCTAAACAAGAGTACACAGATTCTCACGAGATTTCTGTGTTAACCTTGTGTAATCTCGTGGTTTTTTTCACATCCAGCTAAACACATACGACTATAACAAGTTTTACTGAAGCGAATGGTGTGTAAGCGATGAAATCATAACCGTCCGGTATTCAGCTCAATTTGCACTGATAAAAATGAAAATGGGCGAGATTACTTCGAATCTCCCCGCCCTAATACCCAGATCCAGCTTTTGTCTCTGTTTTCGCTTCCGCTTCTGATTCTGTTTCCTTCGCGGTCTTTTTCTCCAGTTTCCCGGCAATTTCATTCGCTGTCGCTTCGATCTCTGCAGATATCGCCATTCCTGAGGAGTATAGCGTGTACACTGCCCATATAAATATTATCACGAGCAGAATCCCGGAAAACGCCTCTGAGATCTCGGTAAGCAGCGAACCGATGAACAGGAATGCAAAGACCACGACGAAGACATAAACGACTCCCTTTACCGCTTTCTGGTAATGTTCGACCTCTTCGTCACATGCACCTTCCCTGCCGACATTGACCGCTATCAAACCTCCAATCGCATCACAGATGTCACGAATCTCTCTTGAGCTGCGCCACATCAGAATTATGATCGAAAGAATTGCGATCACACTGATGAGAGTCGATGTCGGAGTTCCGCCAATCACAAGCCCTCTTCCGAGCGGCAGGAATACGAACATCGCAAACAGGTATATCAGTACTGCGATGCTCATGTATACCAGAAGCTTCGGCAAGCTGTCGTATATCTCTCGCTTTGATTCAATCGTAACCTTGTCCACTGTCACATTATACCACCACCACTTTATTGGTCATCATGGCACATATATTTTGTGGAGCCGGAACCAACGATCATGCTGACGAAGGTGAAGAATGTGAAAATGGAGACAAAGATGCACGGCTGGACCGGAAATATTGCAACAATCGATCTTGACAGCGGAGCAATCAAGCATGTCCCGCTCCCAAAAGAGCTTGCGAGAGATTTTATCGGTGGACGGGGGCTTGGCGTAGCTCTTCTGTGCAACAGAGCGGATCCGGGGGTGGATGCGTTTCATGCCCCACTCATACTCGCTGTGGGACCGCTCACGGGCATTGCGCCCATGTCCGGACGGCACTCTTTTGTCACGAAGTCGCCACTCACGAAGACGATTCTGGACTCGAGTGGCGGGGGCTTCTTCGGAAGCGAACTGAAGCGTGCCGGATTCGATGCGGTGGAGATTGCCCAAGAGTCCGATTCCCCGGTGTACCTCGTAATCGATGACGGCGAGGTGAGCATCCGTGATGCAAGCGATATCTGGGGAATGAACGTGCGCAAGACAACGGAGTTACTGGCAGACAGGCACCGCGGAAGGGTGGCATGCATCGGGCGTGCGGGTGAGAATTGCGTCCGGTTCGCAAACATCATGAACGACTACACCCACGCATGCGGACGCGGCGGAATCGGCGCTGTGATGGGATTCAAGAAACTGAAGGCGATTGTGGTCAAGGGGACCGGGAAACCTGGTGTTGCGGACGAAGAGGCGTTCAAGAGCGCAAATGAAGAGATTCTGCGGCTGCTTCGTGCAAGCCCGCCACTCAAGAGCCTTTCGACCTACGGGACGCCGTCTCTTGTGAGTCTGATCAGCCGTTTCAGACTGCTGCCCACCAGAAACTTCAGGGACGTGCAGTTTCGGAATGGTGAGTCGGCATCCTCGGAATCATCGGTGTCATCAGTGTCGTCAATGTCCGGTGAACACATCAAAGAAAATTATAGATTGAAGCGGCATTCCTGCCACAAATGCTCAATCGCATGCAGACAGAGCACACAGGAAGGTATCGAGATTCCTGAGTACGAAACGATTGCGATGTTCGGTCCCGACTGTGAAAACAGCGATTTTGATAAAATAATGGACACAAATCGGATATGCAATGATTATGGCATGGACACGATCTCGTGTGGCTCGACTATCGCGTGCCATCGGGAGATATGCGAGGAGAGTTGCGACATAGCTGAACTGGCATCCATGATCGGAGAGCGGAAAGGTCTCGGACGCGAACTGAGCATGGGATCAAAGGCATACTCGGACGCGAAGAACGCGGGACATGCGAGCATGCACTCAAAGGGGCTGGAACTGCCTGGATATGATCCGCGGGGTGCGCTCGGGCAGGCGCTTGCTTACGCAACCTCGAACCGCGGCGGGTGTCATACGCGTGCGTACATGATTGCGCCTGAGATCATAGGCAAGCCAAAGCTGATCGATCGACACACCTTAATCGGGAAGCCAGGGCTGGTCTGCGTCTTCCAGAATCTCTCGGCTGCGATAGATTCGATCACAATGTGCAGCTTTTCGTCCTTTGCCCTCTCTTCAGAGGAGTATTCTAACATGTTGAGCGCTGCATGCGGACTTACATATACATCAGAGGATCTGCTGCGTGCAGGCGAGCGGATATGGAATGTCGAGCGTCTCTTCAATCTGCGTGCGGGGTTCTCGCGTGCCGATGATACGCTGCCGGATCGGTTCTTTGGAGATTATGGCATTGTTCGGGCGGAGTTTGAGGATGCGCTTGGCGAGTATTACCGGTTTAGGGGATGGGATCTAAAGGGCGTTCCTTCTGAGCGGAAGTTGAGGGAGTTGGGGGTGCGGTTGGGAATCGGATGAAAAATGATCGCCACAGAGGGTGCCGATTAAGACGGGGGCGGTCGTATAGCGTTCCAAATTACACTTGCGGAGTGGCATATTTCACATACGCCCGATGTATGTGTGTAGCTGAGGCGAAAAAACCACGAGAGTTCATGAGATTGACACAAGAAGATGGTAGTATACTCAGCGACCGGCATAAACCGCGATTTTCATGGTGTACACATCATACTGCCACAGAGTGCACAGGGTAGGTCTCCTCCGTGGCATCTGTGGCTATTTTTTCATATCGAAAATCTGGCACTGTCTAAAAATCCAGTGATTTCCGTAATGGTCAGTTGGATGTGCAACAACGCGAAAGACGTGAAGACCGCGATTGACAATACTCTTCGTGTCTCTGCGCCTTTGCGTTAAATTGGAAAACAATAACGCAAAGACGTGATGGCACAAAGGACAAGAGTCCCAGGGCGTATTTCACTGGGATTTTCGGTTGTGCCGAAAATCTCAAGTTGTGGTGGTTTGAAGTATACCTACAAGACATTGGTGATATGTTTACATTTTACATCCGGGCGCCCCATACATTCTCGTGGAAATCTGTGTGATCTTGTGGTTGGCTAAACACGTACCTTTCGTCTTTTTCCGGAGATTCTTCGCAATTCCCATATTTACCTGTTATTGCGACGTTCCCAGAGCCTGCTCTATCCACAGGAGATCACTCAATATCGCACTTGCGGTCTCGATTGATCCTGCGCCGACCCCGCCGATCGTGATTCTGCCGGCAAGTTCTGTCTGGATGGATGCGAGGTTGAACGCTCCGCCAATGTTTAGCGGATGGTTTTTTTGCACCATCTTTGGCGCAACCTTGAGCACACCATCCCGTACCTCCCCGATCAGTTTTATCGTGTGGTCTCCCTCTTTTGCCAGTTTGAAGGCTTCCAGAGTGATCTTTGTGATGCCGGTCACAGCCACATCTTCGTAGCCCACATCCATCCCGAAGAGCGAATTTGCAAGGATCACGATCTTTGCTGCGGTATCGATCCCATCAACATCCGCTGTCGGGTCCGTTTCGGCAATACCAAGTTCCTGCGCCTCCCCGAGCGCATGTTCATACGATACGCCCTCGTCGTCCATACGCGTGAGGATATAGTTGCAGGTCCCGTTCAGCACGCCCTCGATTGCGAGAACCCGATTTCCAGCCAGAACCTCCCTTGCAAGGTTGATTATCGGCATCGCCCCGCCGACCGTCGCCTCGAATCTGAAATGAAGACCCGCGGCTCTCGCAAGCTCGCATAGTTCTGCGTATTTCACAACGAGTGGACCTTTGTTCGATGTGACGACGTGCCTGCCGTTCTCGAATGCTTTTTTGATGTGTGTAAGCCCGATTCCGCCTGTTGTCATCTCTGTCGGCGTTACCTCGACAACGATCTCGTGATCCACGCCTGTGATCACATCAAGCGACGTTACGTCCGCCGTAGTAGTATTCGTAGTTGTAACCGTTCCAGTCTCCTTCTTCCGCTGGAGCGCGTCCCTCAGATCAACCCCGCTCTCGTCAATAACCGCGCCATGCGAGTCGGCGATTGCGACCACCCTGAACGGGTGGTGGTGGTCTGTGCGCATCAGCACCTCCGCAACGCCCTGCCCGACAGCGCCGAATCCGATGATCGATATTCGTAGAGTCATGTTTCAGTTTCACCAATCTTGCTATGATTGTTCGCAGCATTCACATTAATGCACCGGTCATACACCGCCTGAAGCCAGTCCGAATCAGCAATATCCGACGCCGGCGCATGGTATGCAACACCGCCGGACGCCAGGATCAGAACATGGTCGCAGAGCGCAAGACCGCGCTTCATATCGTGCGATATCATGATCGTGGTAATTCCGGAGCCGGTCAGCCCGTTCAGCACACCCTCAAGACCCGCCGACGCATGTTGATCAAGACCGGTGTATGGCTCATCGAGCAGGAGAACCGATGGGCGGTGCAGGATCGCACGTGCGATTGCCAGCCGCTGTTTCATGCCTCTTGAGAACGTACCGACACGATTGTGCATTTCGGTTGAGAGTCCGGTATCGTTCAGAACCTCGTTGATTCTTGCGACAATTTCCGGAATTTCATACATTTTTCCGAAGAATTTGAGATTTTCGTAAGCCGTAAGTTCATTGTACAGGTAAGTATTATGCGAGATTACCCCAATTACCTTTCTGACCTCTTCAGGCGAGTCTTTCACATCGAAACCGCCGATTTCAACATTGCCTTCCGTGTATCTGGTGAGTGTTGCCATGATCTTGAGAAGGGTCGTTTTTCCTGCCCCGTTTGGTCCCACAATCGTCAAAAAATCGCCTTTCCTGACGGAAAAATTGATGCCGGTGAACACGATCTTGTTTCCGAATTTTTTTGTCAGATTGTGGACACGGATCATTACAATCACCTTTTGAGGTGATCGCATTTAATGATTATCCAGCCCACCCCCATAGTCCCACGGTATGCTCTACTATGCCAATCATTGTTCCTGCGTAAAAATTTTAATCGCGCATAAAATCATAAAAATCCCAAAAATTACTTTCAGGGTATCTGAAGGTAGATTGTTTGCGGCGATTGCGCCAAAAACCGCTCCGATCAGTGATGCTGGAATCAAGAATTTTGTTGCTTCAGCATTTATGTTATTGAATTTCTTGTGAAACATCACTCCTGCGAGGGTGGTTGGCAAAATGATTGTTAAGGATGTGGCAACGGCTTCGTGTATCGACAGCCCGAAGAACAGGTTCAAGACCGGAACCATTATCACGCCGCCACCTATGCCAAATAGAGCAGATGCCGAACCCGCGATAAGACCCAGAATTATCAGCAGAGGGTACACGTTGGTATCCGAAACCGGTTCGGTCGGGAAATTTAGTATGCCTGTTAATTTTAGTCCGATAAACACAAGCAGCAAAGCAAATAATCGCGTCAATAGTCTGTTGCTCATCCGGTTTGCCAATCCCGCACCAAATTTTGCGCCGGTTACCGAGCCAATGGCAACATATAATACGACGAGCAGTTTAATATTATTGCTTTGTATAATATAATGCGTTATTATTCCAACAAAGGCAGTGGGAACGATTGTTGCCAGAGACGTTCCGATCGACCGCTTTATGTCGTAACTGAAGAAGAGCGCCAATGCAACAACTATTATTGCGCCCCCGCCGATGCCCAGGGCGGCACTGAAGAATCCTGCGATGAAACCCAGAACCAGCAAATTGCGATTGCCCATCATATCTTTTATCGCAACTGATTACGTAAAAACATTGTTTATGGTGGGGGCACCGCCCCCCAAAAGCTTTTTAACTTTGTGGCTATCGATTCTCCGGTTATGAACTTTCATTACATGCAGAATGGGAAGGCTGCCGGGTGTGATGGGCATACGGTACGGATGAGCCAGCCGCAAGTTCATCGAATCCGCAACGACTGAGAAGCGTCTGCACCTCTGCGAGCGCTTCCGGATATTTGTGAACCGTCTTCCGGCAGAACATCCATCCCAAGTCGCTCCCGCTTCTCTTTTACAGAACCGTTGATCGACACGACATGACCGCACTCAAGCACCAGCTCGCTGACCTTCCTACAGCAATTCCCGCTATGATTGTAAACGCATGCAAGCGATGGACTATTTCTTTGCCGTTTCGTAAACATCTACATCATCTCTTCACAATACAAATCAGCCACGAGCGAGGGTATAATCTCAAACAGTTGGAATGAGGTGAATAGAAGATGGCATGAATTGCTTGGGTATTTTG
>JAYEFS010000255.1:0-2854 GCA_034658695.1 Methanobacteriota archaeon
CGCGGGGGCAAACGACTACTATGACGCGATTCTCGACTCGATGGGCAAGAACTGGACTGCGTTTGGTGAGAACTTTGAGCGGTTAGGGGAAGTGCTGGACCGGTTGAGCGAGGGGTGATTTGTTGCCATGTCTTCTGGCGGTTCATGCTTTCACAAGACTCTCGCGGCGGAAGGATTTGTAACGTATGTGTTTTCGATTTATCCGGCATGGAACGAGGAGTTGTTGGTGACTGCGAATGAGTGCGCAGAGAGATCAGTTATGTTTAAGTATTATGGTAATGCTCCCTACAATGTATGAAACGATACGATCCATGCTGTAGGATTGTACTATCGTTGGTGATTTACAATAGTGAACATGCCGGAGCATACGGTAAGATGGATAGTATGGAATCGTTATGTGCCGGCTTTGGACTTAAGTGCGGGATATAGTGACTTCATAAAACAGAGGTGCCAAAACAATGACAACTAAGAGAAAGATGCGGGCGATAGCCCTGTTTGGTATGTTAGCGATAGTGATGTTGTTTGGAATTCAGACGGCAAGTGCAGGACCGTTAGGCGGCGGAGACTCTTTTGAGAATGCGACCCAGATATATTCAGGGTATTCTGTTGAAGCAGGGTTGGATAAAGGCGATGAAGACTATTTTTATACCATGGTGAATCCGGGGCAGACGCTCGCTCTGGAAGGATCGATATTGACTGACGATTGTGGGAGGATGTACATTTCCATTCATGACGAGGATAAATCAGCACTAAATTCTCGTAACATTGATGGTGGTTTTGTATCCCACACCATACGCTGGTCACCAAACTCAGGGGAGGACTCTTACAAATTTTACAATAGGGTTGAGTGTGTGTATCCCAACCCTAACAGTCGATACAACATAAATGTGTCAATAGAAGATCACTACGATGCAAACAGTGAAACCGACGCTGGCAATACGTTTGACACTGCTATGAATATCACACAGGGGAGTTACGATGGTTTTCTGGCAGGGAAGTACCATGGTGATCAGGGAACTGACAACAAGGACTTCTACAAGCTATCTCTTGCGGCTGGCGAGACCATAAACGTCAAATTTACCCCGGCAGACGATGTTAAATTGAAGACCATGGTCTACAATGAAGACAGAGCAAATGTGAACTCCACGGAGTCCCCGGAAACCGGAGTGATCACAAGATCGTCGTGGACCGCACCGTACGCGCAGGATGTTTACGTGTTAATCGAACGAGGTGGCTCGTATCCGAGCGGAACCTATCATCTGGACTTATCGGTTGAATCACCTGGAGAGCACGGATTATCCATCACATCATTCGAGACGCCTTCAACGACCGCCACTGGAACCATCCTCCAGACGAACGTGAGTATAACAAAGACCACGAGCTTTGATGCGTGGTACACCGTTGTTGCAAGCGGCGTCAATGGTGGCGGATACCCCATCGCGGGCACTGCCTGCGTAAAACTTGCTTGTGACTCTGTGACTGTTCCGGTATGGATAAGCATCCCGCCGGGAGCGGAGATCGGTGACTACAGCTTGTATGCTGACGTCTATGCTGTCGATTGGGATCTGGTTGCGAGCACCGGACCTGAAGTTGTGACAGTCGTGACTATCGCCCCATAAAAGTGTCTGTTGAGGGTTTCGTATGAAGAGAGAACCAATTAGACCGGCAATATTGATACTCGTCCTTGTATTGCTATCATTGATGATCCCGGGCGCAAGCGCGGAATCGCTGCAGATAACAGATGTCAACGGATGCCAGTTGGATTATGCGATCGAAGGAGATGTGCTGATAATCTTGATCTCTTCGGAGAGTGCGTCGGTTGTCGGTGCGGATGTTTATTTCAGGCTCGATGATGAAACGCCGGTTCATACAAGGACGGACGACTCAGGGATGGTTGCGTTCAAACCGATGTCAATCGGCATATTGAAAATTAGTGCCGAAAATGGCGGGGACGCGGAAGCGAGTGAAATCGAACTGCGTGTGCTTAAGAAAGGATCGATTCTACAGATACAGGTGCCGTCATCTGCATCCAAGGACGAGTTACTGGTGATCCGAGTCGTCGCTGATGGAGAGCCGGTTGCCGGTGCGGATGTTTATTTCAGGCTCAACGAATGGGTGCCGGTTCATGTACGGGCAAACGAAACCGGGGTGGCTGCGTTCAAGCCCCTGGCGGCAGGGATGCTACAGATAACTGCGCAGAAGGACACGTTTGAGCCTGCAACAACGGGCATACTCGTATTGGAATCGCAGAAAGGCGACCTCAACGGCGATGGCACCCTCACCCCGGCAGATGCCGTGATCGCACTCGGAATCGCGGCAGGCGGCGGTTGGGACCCTGCGGCAGACGTAAACGGCGATCGCACAGTTACATCCATAGACGTGCTCATGATCCTGCAGGCAGCGGCAGGAGCGATCAGTCTGTGATGAGCAGCGATGTTCGTGCGGCAAACGTCCGCAGATGCCCCTGAATTCATTCGAGGGTAGAGTGGTTGGGGCTTATGGCGTAACTATTCCGTCCAAATTGCGGATCGGAATTGGAAGAGAGGATCAGCTGTAGCTCTTACGGGGCAAAAATACGTGAGTTGGATATGAAAAATGGAGTACCATAGCCGTAGAGTTTAGTGGGGCACTCGAACACCATGCAAGTTGCTATATCCGTTTTCACACAAATCCTTATAAGGCGTCACGGTCATTAACAACCGGGTGATATAATGGATGGAATATGGCTACCAATAGTGATCATGGTGCTGATGGTTCTTACAAGCGCTGTGAAGATTGTTCAGGAGTACGAGCGTGGCGTGATCTTCCGTCTCGGCAGGCTGGTCGGTGCACGGGGTCCGGGACTCTTTTTCAT
>JAYEFS010000256.1:0-11971 GCA_034658695.1 Methanobacteriota archaeon
CAATTCTTTCACGGTGCAAGAAAAACCAGTAGCAATCGGTTCAATCCAATTGGAAAGATGCTTTCGCTCCAGTACTAAAATGAAACAAAAATGGGACCAATTCAGTACGGGGTATACACATCCTTTTATCACCCTAGCTTTTCCCTGAAATGTAGGGCAAGTGTGCATTCAACAAACTTTGTCGCCATTCCCAGTATGGTGGTCAGCCACATCCAGAAGATCGCGCCCGGACCACCCAGTGAGATTGCGGTTGCAAGACCTGCGATATTGCCTGTGCCGAAGGGTGCCTGAAAACGTGGTCATCAAAGCACGAAATGGCGATATGTCGCCGCTTCCTGCTTCTTTACGTTCGAGCATGAGGTGGGGGGTGTACGCCAGTTTACGTACCTGAAGCCCGCGTAACTTGAACGTAAGGAATATGCCGGTCCCGATTAACAGAACCATCATGAACGTATACCAGACCGTATCACTGACTGTTGTGAGTATCTGGTGACCACCATGTACGTAAGTTTTATCGCATCACCTTATAGATAAAGAGCCATAGAATGTAGATAAAGAGCCATCGAATGCCAGAACCGCCGGACAAAGAGGAGGATCTGATACCATGGACATCAGCCAGACAATCTTTGAGGAATGCACTGACGATCTCGGACCTGAGAAGATAATCCACATCTACGAACCCGTCGCAAAATTAAGAGCGATCGTGGTGATCGACAACGTCGCCGCAGGACCTGCCATTGGCGGCGTCCGGGTGGCTCCGGATCTCACCACAACAGAGATAATGAGACTCGCAAGGGCGATGACACTCAAGAATGCTGCGGCAGGGCTTCCGCACGGGGGCGGTAAAGCCGGGATCATCGCGGACCCGAAGACGACGGATAAAGAGTGTCTCATGCGGACGTTCGCAAGAGCGATCGAATCTCTTCACGATTACATCCCAGGTCCTGATATGTGCACTGATGAATGCTGTATGGCTTATATATTCGATGAAATAAAGCGGGCTGTCGGTCTTCCGAGAGTGCTTGGCGGAATCCCTCTCGACGAGATTGGAGCCACCGGCTTCGGGGTCGCAGAATGTGCAGAAGTTGCGAAGGAGTACATAGATCTGGATCTGAATGGCGCAAGACTCGTTATAGAGGGCTTCGGGAACGTGGGCAAGAATGCAGCGCGATTTCTCGAAGAAAAGGGAGCAATTCTTGTGGCTGCGAGTGATACGAGCGGAACTGTATATAATAAGGATGGAGTCGATGTTTCGGGATTGATCCGGGCGAAGGAGGAGAAAGGGTCAGTCATCTACTATGAGGGCGCGGAAAAGCTGAAGACAGAGGACCTCCTGAAGATACCCGGCGATATATTCGTTCCTGCTGCAAGACCTGACGTCATCGACGAGGGAAACGTCAGCACACTTGACACAAAGCTCATCATCCAGGGTGCGAATATTGCGATAACAACCGGGGCTGAGACGGCACTTCACAAGAGGGGTGTTCTATCAGTCCCTGACTTCATAGCAAATGCCGGCGGCGTCATCGCGGCTGCAGTCGAGTACAGGCACGGTAGCGAGAAAGGGGCGTTATCTGAAATCAAGAGTAAAATAAGAGCGAACACCAAGAAAATCCTCGATAAAACGTACAGCGAGGGCTTGTATCCGCGGGATTCTGCTGAAATGATCGCAAAGGAACGGGTACTCTCTGCGATGAGCTACCGCAAATGCATATAACCATCCCCCATTCCCCCATGCTCTCAAATGTTCTTGAACCGGATTCAATTGCAGTGATCGGCGCATCCTCGAATCGTGAAAAATGGGGCTACCGGATACTAAATAACATCATCTCAGGAGGGTACGCAGGATCGGTTTATCCGGTGAACCCAAACGAAGACGAGGTTCTGGGGATGGGGTGCTATCCTTCGGTTCTCGACATCCCCCACAGAGTTGATCTCGTCATAATTGCAGTTCCTGCAGAGATTGTCCCCGCGGTTCTGGAGGACTGTGGGAGACAAGGCGCCAGGGGTGTTGTGATCGTATCAGCGGGCTTCAGCGAGATTGGGGACCGGGAACTTGAGAACAATGTCCGCGATATTGCGAGGAATTACGAGATGCGGATGATCGGTCCGAACACGTTCGGCTTCATTAACACGCATCTCCACCTGAATGCGAGCATCATCCCGCAGATGCCAGAAACCGGCGGAATCTCGTTTGTGACCCAGAGCGGAACATTTGGGCTTGCGCTTGTGGACTGGGCGGCAAGCCAGCAGATGGGACTCCACCTCGTCGTTGGAGTCGGGAACAAGGCAGACGTCGATGATTCCGACATTCTTGCGCATCTGAGTTCTGATCGGCACACAAAAACGATCATGATGTATATTGAGGGGATAAAGCGGGGGAGGCGATTCATCGATGTCGCAAGCAGGATCAGAAAGCCGATAATCGCGCTCAAGACCGGGAGATCTCTGGCAGGAAGTAAGGCGGCACTGTCGCACACAGGCTCTCTTGCCGGCGCCGACCGGATATATGACGGGGCATTCAAGCAGGCAGGGGTCATCCGTGCAGGGACAATCGAGGAGCTCTTTGATTCTGCGCTTGCGCTCTCAATCTCCCCGCCCGCGGATTGCGGCATCGGGATCGTCTCGAACGGTGGCGGTGCTGCAATTCTGGCAGCGGATCTATGTGAAGACCTCGGGCTTCATCTCCCGGATCTGTCAGATGATACGGTTCGGATGCTGGAAGGAGTGCTTCCGGCGATTGCAACGCCTGCGAATCCTCTGGATACGGCAGGGGACGGCAGCTACGAGATGTTCAAGGATGTTACGGATATTATGCTCTCTGATCCGGGCATAAACGCTCTTTTGGTGATATATGTCCATGTGGAGCTGGTGGATCCGTGCCTGCCGGCAGAGGCAGTGATCGATGCGAGAGATGGATGTGATAAGCCGGTCTTAACATCGTGGATCGGTGGAAGGGGTATTGGAACGGCGGTAAAACGCTTAGAAGAGAACAGAATACCGAACTATCCGCTGCCAGAGCGTGCGGTAGTCGCACTTAATAATCTGGTGCGTTACAAAAAGATTTTGCAGAAGAGATGAAGCTATTAACCGAACACGAATCGAAAAAACTTCTGGCAAAGTACGGGATACCCGTAACAAGAGAAGCTGTGGCAAGGAGCAGGGAGGATGCGCTCTTGCTTGCACGCGAGATCGGGTTTCCCGTTGCAATGAAGATCTCATCTCCGGATATCGCGCATAAGTACGCTGCCGGGTGCGTCCTTCTCGATGTGGGGGCGCAGGATGTGGGGGCAGCATCTGAGACGATCGTTGCGAATGCGAAGAAACACTCTCCTGATGCACGAATCGATGGAGTCCTCGTTCAGGAGATGGTGCCGCGTGGAACCGAGATCGTGATCGGGGTAACATGCGATTTGCAGTTTGGTCATGCTGTGATGTTCGGGCTTGGCGGGGTCTTTGTCGAGGTGCTCGACGATGTCTCGTTTAGGATAGTTCCGCTGAAGGAGCGGGATGCAATCGAGATGACCGAGGAGATCAGGGGACGCTCGATTTTGACTGGATGCGACGTGGGCGCGATAGTCGATACTATACTGAAGGTGTCTAAGATGGCTGCGAAGGAGAACATACTCGAACTTGACATAAACCCGCTCATCGTGTGTGGAAAAGGGGTGGTGGCTGTGGATGCCAGTGCGACAATTGGGGGATAGTGCCGCAGACCTCCAGAATAATTCCTAATGCGAGAAGTAACCATTGCATAATCGATTCCGCACTGCCACCTGCCGATCTCAAGATGTGCAACGTTAGTTGTTGACTCCGATCAGAGACATATCGAGCGAGAGCGCGAGAGCACGGGCTGCTGTTGCAACTGTCCCGAGGCAGGGTCATATACCAGGTCCCTGCGAGAATGCGATGTGGGCTGCGTGGTGATGCGTAAGATTTCCCCCTCCTCCGGTTTTTATTTATGAAAAAGTATATCGCCAGCCCCTCCCGAAGGGTGGTTTTTACTCGATTTTTTGTGAAAAAATCGTTTTTATACCATCGATATATTCTGCAATCTTGCAGGACATCGAATTTAATATCAGGCAGTTCATACCAGCGCGGACACAAACACAAGCGGCAGGTACACCACACCACCTCGCACCTCCAGACCGCCCCTATATGCAACGATTGTCCGATACGGACTATATTTATCTCTGAAAGCAGTTAGCGACTTTGTCCTACGTCGAAAGCTACTCTTTGACTCTATGGCGATCAATTTTCCCTCGCGCTCCATCACAAAGTCCACTTCTGCCTTAGATTTACTTCTCCAGAATTTAACCTCCACACCGGCATAAGTCGCTTGGGTAAACACAAAATTCTCGTTCAAGCTGCCAATGTCCTGCCGCAGATCATACGCCCTGAAATCGTCAATTACGATGTTTCGAAACCCGTTATCAAAGAAATAAACCTTCGGAACCTTGATAATCTCGGTTCTCTTGTTGGTGAAGTAGGGACTCACTCTTTTGCAGATGTACGTCTTCTCAAGTACGTTCAGATGCACAAGAAGTCCTTTATAGTCAAAACCAGAGACTTCTTCAAGGCTGTTGTAGGATATCATACCCCCGAGAGTTATTGATAGTGATTTTATCAGTTTGCTCAGCTTAAAGTCTGTTGTGAGGCTGAGTAGATCCTTTATCTCTCTTAAGAAGTAGGTGCTGTAGATATTTCTCAAAACCGTCTCTTTTTCACCCCGCGTCTCTGAAATCGCAACTCTTGGGTATCCCCCGTAGATGCAGTACTCGTCGTATATCTCGCACAGCAGCTCCAGAAGCGGCGCGCTGATCTCTGGCGGCTCATCGTCCCGGAAGAGATACGCCGCAATCAATTCCTTCTTCTCCAGATATGTGGCGAAGAGCGCGGTGTTCTTGTATCTCAGAAACTCCTCAAATGAGAGTGGGTATAGATTGAAGACGAAAATCCGACCTACGAGGTATTTTATGCCGTGTATCGTGAGTCCCGGCGCAGAAGATCCTGAAATCAGTATCTTTGTCCCGGGATAGTGGTCATAGATGTATTTCAGTTTCTTCCCACCTTCTTTTGCATACTGAAACTCATCAATTCCCAAATAGCGGTTATTTTTCACATAGAGCTCTGCGAACGTCTTTTCGTCTTCAACAAAGAGTTCCAGCAGCTTCCTGTCTTCAAAACTTATGAATAGTGCGTTCTCAAGCGTTCCAAATATCTGTTGCATGAGGGTTGTTTTGCCGGATTGTCTTGGTCCGAGAATGGCTATCATCTCGGGCATGTCAAGGTGTTCCAGTACGGTCTGTTCCAGATCTCTTTTTATGTAATCCATAATGAGAACCCTGCTAGAAGTTGCTTAGCGATGATTATAGCAGGGGTGGCATATAAAGATTTCCCGGATATCGCAAGCAGGAGTCGATTGGAATACTTATGGATATTCACCCCTGCACATCTTCTGTAAACATTCCTGTTACACATTTCATGCAGCTTCTGCTCTCGCCCGCCTGACATACTCCAGAATCTCATGAGCACACGAATCCGCATCCATAAGGTCACTTCGCACCACAATCTCGGGATTGAGCGGAGCCTCGTACACAACATCCACACCCGGAACGGTTCCGCCCTGCCCTGCGCGTGCATATATTTTGGTTGGCGCATAACCCATATCTCTGGACTGCTCCCTCTGCACGCAGACCTCGACCGGGCACTCAATATATACTTCGATGAACCGTGGAATCAGTTCTCGTGCGAGGTTGCGATATCTGCGCCTGTTTGCAGTCGCATCAATTATCACGGTTATTCCGGAGTCCACAAGCAGGTGCGCCATATATGCAAGTGATGCATAGACGATGTTTCGCTCTTCTTCGGTGTACTGCGGAGTTGGTGTTATCACCTTCCGCACCCTGTCAAGCTGGAGATGCGTAACATCCGCTCCAAGCAATTCAGCAACCTTTGTTGCGATCGTGGTCTTCCCGCAGCCCGGAACACCGGTTATCCAGATCGCATACGCATCATTTACCTGTACGTTACCGCCCATTTTAAAAACTCCCCTGTTGGAAACTCGTGAATCGTGGTTGCGATGATTATTCCATCTCCTTTTTCCTTTGAAACGAGAATTGGCATCTCATCCCCCTTCAATATCACATCGCAATCAGCCTCTGTGAAGTACCCGTCACACTCGGCGCAATCTCCGGCAAAGATTGATCTGCACGCATGCTCCTCTGCAACCTCGATATCAACAGAGCCGTACTGCTCCTTATATTTCAGCGTGAACGGAAGCCATTGGTACGTGTACTCCGGAACCAGCGCGCCATACACAACAAGCACGCCGCCATTTCTTACGAATCTGTCAAAAAAACTTCTGTTCGCCGCAATCCCGCGCAGTATTCCTGTGTACTCTGTGTTCGCAAACCCTGTCGGGATGATCATGACTCTGGATTCCGGGAGCGGCATGAATGGGTTGGCAATAGCGCTCGCGGGCACACGCTGGTACGAGAGCCCGTGCTCGACAAAGAGCTTCTCAAAGAGCAGATCACAATCCCAGATCAGCGTGATGTCAGGCATCGCATACCTCTCCGTTCTCTTGATTCACAATCGCCGCCATAACCCACAGTATCCTGCACTGATATATAAATTCGTCGGAGCTACCAGCGTACCCGATTCATTCCGGAGCAGTGAATGGTAAGACTGCATGCCGCCGGTCATCGGTTTGCCAGTCACTGCAGCGATTCCAGCGCGGACGCAACCATCTGCCTGTACTGCTCAACATCCCGCGAATAATGTTCCGTGATCATCTCAAGATGCGGTGAGCTTCCGTTTTCCAGTTCCTTGATCCGGTCGAGTGTCTGTCTTGCAGTCTCCAGTATCCATCGATTTCGGGTCTCTTCATCCACAACCGAGATCGTCTCGGGGCGGATCGATGTCATCACACGCTCATCCTCGGTCGTGTATACGCCGATCTTGCCAACCACTGCCAGAAATTCGGGAACGACTGCGTCTGTGAGCACGCGGGTGGCATCAAGCTGGTACTGCCCGGCATACGCGAAGAACGTGCCAGTCGGGTCCGATATGCGTGCCCTCCAGTACTCGGCATCGGTGCCGATGTCTTCCTTTTCTGTCAGTGTACCGACTACAAAGACACGGTTAATCTTTGCGCCCGTTGGCGATAGCACATACTGTGGCGCATAAACATCCTCGAGATCACGTTCCAGTGCTACCGCGGTATCCCGCAGTTCCTGTGCAAAGATCCGGTATGCCACTTCCCTTGCGAAACTAGCCATTTAGGTCACCTCCTGGAGCATAGCGTCAATCGCGGAAGTAGGGATCGCCTCCAGCAACTGGACACTCTCAACGAGCAGATATCGGTCAAGGACACTCCCTGTCATAGTGTAGTATCTGCCAAGCAGCCGTTTCTTCATCTCATCCAGAACCACGCTATGGTCAAGTGCGTCCACAGCCATCTCCTTTGCCTCGTCGAGCGTAATCCCGCTCACATTCTCGGTTATCTCACGGTTGAAGAGCGCCTCCTGTACCTCGTGCCCGTTATCCATCACGGCTTTGATGCGGAGATCGTGAGTACCCTCCACATTCCCGTGTTCCAGGCATGTCCCTTTCATGAGCGCACGGTTGCAGATCGGGCATCGCCTGATCAGTCCGGAGCCATCCTGAATATGGACCATGGCGCCTGTGAACTCTGCAGTGGCGTACCCGACCTCAATATCCTCGTCCAGCCCTTCAATTGATGAGCTTCTGTTGAATTTCACGCTGAACCGTCCCTCATACTCATCGGTCACCAGATTCTCAAAGGAATAACTCTTGCCCTCCTCAATAGGCGGCAACTCGGATTTCGCCCACTTCACGAATTTGATTGTTCCAGTCTCGTCTCCAATGACTCCGACCTGATCAATCGACTCGTGTTCGCTGTCCCACAACTGTGTAACCTTTGCACGCAGATTGATCCACTTGCCGCTCTCGTTTATGTTGTCTATCTCAATTAGCTGTGCTTCCATGTCAGGAGTAACGATCTCCTCATCCAGCTCCGTAATCGATGAGCTTTTGTTAAACTTCACGCTGAATCGCTCTTCAAACTCATCGGTCACCAGATTCTCAAAGGAATAGCTCTTGCCCTCCTCAATAGGTGGTAACTCGGATTTTGCCCACTTCACGAACTTGATCGTCCCTGTTTCGTCACCAATTATCCCGACCTGATCAATCGACTCGTGTTCGTTGTCCCACAACTGTGTAACCTTTGCACGCAGATTGATCCACTTGCCGCTCTCGTTTATGTTGTCTATCTCAATTAGTTGCGCTTCCATGTCCTGTGTTCCGATCTCCTCATCCAGCTCTGAAATGCGGGTGGTCCGGTTCATCTTCACGCTGAAACGCCCCTGCCATTCGTCTGTTGTCATATTCTCGAGGGAATAGCTCTTGCCCTCAACAAGCGCCGGCAGATTGGATTTCGCCCATTTCACAAACTTAATCGTCCCTGTTTCGTCGCCGATTAGCCCGACCTGACTAATCGCAGGGGATGTGCTGTCCCACAACTGTGTAACCTTCGCACGCAGATTGACCCACTGCTCAGCCTGATTGATGTCAGATATCTGCATGGGTGCTGCACCATCTGGCGTGCCATAATAATCCTCTCGTTTGATATTGTGTTCCCGCAGGAAGTAGCTCACGACGCTTCGCTCTGCCTCTGCCGCCGGAACCTTGAACCGTTCGACCAGATCACGGATGCGCCGTTCAATCTCCTGCGATTCGATCTCGGCATTCAGTTCGAGGAACCGCTTTCGTATCTGTTCGGATGTTTCCTGAATCATAGTCTTCCTCTGGTTACCTGTGTTATGCTTTCTCCTGAACACGCGGATAGATAAATGTGCTCAATGTGTGTGGGGTGAAAGTGAAAGATGCCTGATTCATCCGGATACCTCACCCCGTCCTCTGTTATGATCGCAGTAACGTTCGCAATCGGCGTGGCATCGAACGCAGGATTGTAGACCGCTGCATCAGCCGGGGCAAGCATAATGTCCCCGATTCGCCGCAACTCGTCAGAATCCCGCTCCTCAATTATAATGTCCTGCTCCAGCCTGGTGTAATCGAATGTGGAGCGCGGCGCTGCAACATAAAATGGTATATTATGCTCTTTTGCGAGAACTGAGTGCGTGTATGTCCCGATCTTGTTGAATACCGCATCACGCGTGATCCGATCAGCCCCAACGATCACCTTATCGATCTTTCCTGCCCGCATAATCGAGCCTGCCGCAGAGTCCGGGATCAGAGTGACCGGGATATTGTCCTGCATCAGTTCCCAGACCGTGAGCCTGCCCCCCTGATTGAGCGGGCGGGTCTCGCACGAGATGACTGACAATTCTTTCCCCTCAGCAACCGCCGCCCTGATCACGCCCAGCGCTGTGCCCCAGCCCACACACGCAAGCCTACCCGCGTTGCAGTGGGTCAGCACTGTGTCGCCATCCTCAAAGAGCGCTGCCCCGTGTTTCCCAAGGCGTCTGTTCAGCTCTACGTCCTCGTCTGCAATTGCTGATGCTTCACGAAGCGAGAGTTCCCTCGCCTCGTTAATATCGCCACCACCCAATCTGACAGCGGCTGCCACACGATCCACGCCCCACGCAAGATTGATTGCGGTTGGTCTCGTGCCCTTAAGTCTCTCTGATGCACTCTCGATATCGCGCATGAACTCCCCCCAAGTGGTTGCGGTGCTGAGATGCGCCGCAAGCGCCACCCCATATCCCCCAGCAGCACCAAGCGCGGGTGCACCCCGGATTCGGAGCGTCTGAATCGCCTCGCACAATTCCGGGATTGTGCGACACTCGATTGTCCGGTACTCCGCGGGCAGCAAGGTCTGATCGATCAGGGTTATCGCGCCACCCCTCCACTCAATCGTTCTCATGATCAAAGGATTGGGTTCTCAGGGATGTTAAACGTAACTTTGATGGGGTCTCATTTTCTTAATTCTGATGGGTTCTGTGGTTTTTTGTAATGGTCAGTCGGATGTGCAACAGCACGAAAGACATGGAGGCGGGAGTTATACTTCACACCGCCACAACTTGAGCTTTTCAAATCTCTGAAACCGCAATGCGAACGAAGGCTTATGCCCCTGTTTATAGGTGATATTGGTTTGGTTCTGCCACTGAAAAAAAGCGCAGTTTATGCCGGTGCCGAGTATAACAACACTCTTCGCGTCTCTCTCGCCATTCTCGCTGAATCGGGGTAACTACTCCGGTGCCTAAAACAGTGTCACGCGACCTCGCTATACTGGCACTGCTTGACCCGGAACACAACATGAGCCAAACGGGAATCTAACCGCAGAGGGCTGCTGAGGGACGCGGAGGATGGTACAGCTCTCGCGTTCCTCAGCGCCCTCAGCGGTTATTTTTCTTGCCAGAAAGCATAGAATCACAATCGAGAGACCAATCAATATACCTGAGTAGTTACGAATTGGAAATAGAACGCAAAGACGCGAGATAGAGAGCCGTACATCGCATCGTTCAGAGCGGTTGATGGCAACTTCGATGCCACTCTTATCACGATCCACGTTGACCCGGATGAGGCAACAGAGGAGATACACACGCCTGATGATGTGGTCAGGTATGCACAAAGCACACATCCTGATGAGCAGGACTTCATTGTCATGGGAGACCTCGCCGACTGCTCGTATTTCGATGAGAATTCAGATTCTACGATGAGCGACAGCGATTATTACTGGTGCATAAACAACAGCGTTGACACGACCACGAAAACCACCAATTGCACCTATGATCGCACCATAATCACGAATCCAACAGTATCAGACCTCACAGGGAACCCCGGTGTTTTTAGATTCAATATCAAATACGAGTTAACCATGAATGAAACGATTGCGGCATCAGACCATTATCCAGTATACGTAGAGTTCTGGTGTAACAGGGACACAGATTCCAGTTCAACAACAGATGCCGTGATTGCGCTTCAGATCGCAGTCGGCAGCCGACCGTTCGATCCAGACTTTGACATGAACGTTGACGGTAGCATAACATCCATCGATGCACTGATGATCCTGCAGTTGGCGGTCAGCGCGATTGAGGTCCGAGACAAAACACGAAAAGGATGCGAATGGAATTGTGAGACCGAACACACTGATAATGGTTGGACCGGCTTTGTCTGCCTGTTGTGTGGGCTGGTGGATCGATGACACGACAGTACCAACGGTAATGTCAACGATCAGACCTGCCGATGTACCTGAGCCACATTATACGACGCAACAGAACGATTCTCTTGAGCTGAACGATCTTGATGTTGCTCTGCGTGACCCCAAAATGCCACACAAACATGAGAAGAATGTATTTGATTATAGTGAGAAGGCGGCTTATGTCGAGTGGTTTCTCGCAAACAGGGGGTTCAACGCGTCAATCTGTGAGGATGGTCGTCATAGTTGGGTTGTTGTAACGATCAACGGCACACAGGTATCGATAGAGACTGCCGAGAACTCTACAGGTTCGTTCATCTGCGGTGATGGGTTCGTTGTCATCTTTGTGCAAGGTAATGATCATATCATACAACCTGATCCAGATGCCATCATTCCAGAGCCATCAGTCGTGTACGATAACATCTATGAGGCAGCTAAAAACAACGGACGCGAATACGATTGATGGGCTGCGACACAAACACTATGAGCAGAATCGTGCCAAACACTTAAAAATAGGATCGGTAAGTCAATACCTTCGCCACCTAATTGGTAAAGTTAACATAAATTGTATCATATCTAAATAAAATTTTTTACTTCCAAATGATTTTTATCGCGATACATTGCGAGCAATAAATTTATATAGCCGGGCATATCAGTCTATGACTGCATGAAAGCATACTATATAATTCTCAAGCATGGAAAAAGATGTATAGCCGAAGGAATTTTGAAGATCAAGAACCTGGTATGTTCTGGTGGTGGGCACCATGTTTGATATTTCCGCAGTCC
>JAYEFS010000257.1:0-2819 GCA_034658695.1 Methanobacteriota archaeon
GAAACGCGCCGTATTCAGCGCGCCACTTATCTATTGTCCATTGAGGACGGGGTGACAAAAAGGAACAAAAATGGCAAGGTTTTGGGATGTGGAACTCACCCGAATATGGGGAGTTTTCATCACCCCACCACCCGCCCCAAAATTATGTCCGTACACATACGTGTCTGGTGCATTGACAGTACTGGTCCCGACATGTCCGCCATCATGAAGCAGTTCGAGCTGTGCCTCCCCCCTATTAACATCAAGTGCCAGAACCTTTAACGCGTAACCCTCTGCAAGTCCGAGCGACGCACCTGTGCTGATGGTGTACGTTATGTTTTCATCGATCAGAACCCTGCTTAATGCATGACCCGAGATCAGACTGATCGTGTCGCCACATGTGATCGCATCAGATGTGTTTTCGTCATATCCTGCAAGATACTTCTCAGCCATGAACCCAATAACCTGATAGCCGCCCCAATCACAATACTCAAAATCAATAAGAGCAGATGTTGTCCTGTACGATAGGTCACCTTCTTCCACGCCTCTATCGCCAGTGATTGCCGTGAGTGTTTCATCACCGGCAGAAGCATCAATATCATGATAGAAACCAGCAAAATTCAGTGGGGTCCATGTGAAATTGCCAGCAGCAACCTCCCCGCGAAGTTCCACAACATCCGTAATCGTTGGTTCATGACACTGTATCGTAAACCCGCTAATCACACATCCATCCGCCGACACCCTGATAGCATCACCGCCCCGGCAGTCATTAATCACCGTTGCGCCCTCCTCCGCTCCAATCAGGGTCAATGACTTGTACAACCACATTCTCAACATACACCCCGGCATACACGACCACAGTATCACCATCAGACGCATCATCCACACCATCCTGAATTGAGTCCCAACTGTGGTTCGAAGGATCATCGTCAAAATCATCATCCACAAAGATCGTTTTGAACGTCGAATCGTTGTTGGAACCGGGTGTAGACAACACGGCAGCAACCACCCCCGCAGATGCAAGTACTATTAGGATCACAACCATCAACAACGGGGGTATACGGATCATATTACCCCCATTGAATCACCAGGCAGCTCCACGCCAGAAATTCTCTGAATAACAACACACAATTCAATTAGAGGGGCATGCTTAACCATGATCAATCATCTCCCAAAACGATTCATCCAAGTCGCATATCTGTTACATCCTATAAATACCTTCCGCCCAACGAGGCTGCCAACCTGTGAGGGGTGTTAAAAATCCAATTGCATCCGACACGAAACCTCTTATTGCTGACGATGTGACAGTCCTGGCATGTTGTTATTCGCGTGCCCCTTGAGTGGATCTCCGGGCATACACCAGTTGAGCCGCGCACCATATAATACCACGCAGCAACAATCATAACCCCACACCACCAAGACTTGTGCACGTTGAGGTTGATTGTATTGAAATGGCTGGATAAGATCATCGGGACCGGGAAGCCGGACGAGCAAAAGACAGATACGATCGCTTTTGACGAGCTCAAGGCATGGGCTGCGCATGAATCGCAGGCAGAACTCGACGAGTTGTCTGAAGCCGCTTCGCGGATAATAACAGAGATTATAGTGAAAAAAGATCAACTAGTACGCGATGTCGATATCCTCGAAGCCGCAGAACCGTCAGAGGAACCGTCCCGCATATCGAAACTCGTGCTCGCAGCTCGAGATAGCCTCCTGAAGCAGATCAATACGTTAATCGATAAAATCATCGCTCCGGAAATGAATTACTCCGATATCGGGAATTTTCACACCTCTGTTAACGATTATCTTAACCTCACACTCGAAAAATCATTCAAAAGCCACCAGCGTGTCAAGTACATGTTTCCGAAGGAAGTGGGTCCGGTAATCGCTGATGTCGGCAGCATAAAAAGATCGCTGGATAGACTCGGTAATCTGCTTGATGAAAAGAAAGCGGAAATAGAGAATTTTGATGAGATTTCAGAAAACATACGTCTGATAAACGAGATAGAGAGCGATCTCATCACATACAATTCAAAAATCAAGAGTGCGGGCTCTAAAATCGATGCAGCCAGACACGAGATCGATGATTGCGCAGCCAGACTGGACGAATTGTCAGAAAGCGAGGAGTGGGGCTCGTTCGTTCTGCTCGAGCGCGAATTGAAACAACGAGAAAGCGAGATTGACGCTCTCAAAAACAGCGCAATGGAACTGTTCACGCCGCTCGGCAAGGCACTGAACCGCATGAAGAAGTTGAGCTCGAGCGGAAGGCACACGCTCTCGAAGAAAAATGAAGGGTTGCTGGACATCTGCCTCAAAAATCCGATTTCGGCAGACACGACCGATATCAACGGTTTTCTGACCGAGATTATGCAACTGGCTGAGAGCGGTACGCTCGGGCTGAAGGACAAGAAACGCGACAAGATAATCGATCAGATAAGACACATAATGAGTTCGTTTGCATCGAAAAAGGAGCAACACGAAGCTCTTGATTCTCAGATCAATGAGATCAACAGTAAGGTATCAGATCTAACCATATCGGATGCGAAAGCCACTCTCGAGAAGCAACACACCGAGAAGACCAGAAAGATCGTGGGGCTCGAGAAGGAACTTGTTAGTGTGAATGAAGAACTGAATTTGCGGAGCGAAGAACTTGAGAACCGGAAGAGAGAACTTTCCGGGGCGGTAAATTTGGTCAGGCGTATGGATATTCTCTTTGATTAGATCCCGAGAACGCCCATGACGCCGGTTTTGATCATGTCGATATCAATTCCGCTGACCTGCAACACCACATACGCGCCTACCCACGTTCCCACTATGCTTCCGAGGTTCGCAAGCGCTGC
>JAYEFS010000258.1:0-2793 GCA_034658695.1 Methanobacteriota archaeon
CGTTCTCGCTGATCATTACATCGAACTCGTCAAGTACCGGCTGTATGGCGAGCCGTCGCCCAATCAGCAGGCGGCGCGGCAAACTCTCGGGCTGATAATCAACTCGCTCGCACGACTCCTCGCGCCAATCATACCGTTCTTCTCAGAGGAGGTGTACTCGCACCTCGACACAACAGGCAGTGTGCATGCGGCTGTGTGGCCCACCGCAGACGAATCCATGATCGATTCGGGTATCGAGCATGCGGGCGATCGGATCAGAAATATCGCAGGGGAGATTCGGAGATACAAATCAGAGCACGGAATGGCATTGAACGCTCCGCTGGATGATATCAAGATATATGCAGATGCAATCTTCGACTGCTCCGATATCGCAGGCGCAGCGAACACGCCGGTGCAGGTCATCGCTGGCACACCCGATTTCGAGCACCGTGCAGTCGGTATCAAGCCCGACATGAAGGTGCTCGGTCCGATCTTCAGAAAGGACGCCGGAAAGATCGTTAAAGCACTCTCTGATATGGATCCGGGTGTTGTTGCGCAAGAGGTGCAGAGTGGAATGCTACGAATTGCGGTCGGTTCGGAGACGTTCGAGGTTCCTGCGGATTCGGTTGCAATCGAGCGTGAGGTCGTTCTTGGCGGACGGGCAGTGGACGTGATCGAGGTTGACGGTGCGGTCGTTGTGATCACACGATAGGTGATTGTGCTCCTGGCTTCTGGTAGCACGATTCATCAGTAAGGTATAAATACCTCTGGTGCCAAACAGTTAGTTACAGACGCCTTGGGGGAACGTCTGAATACATGCGTGGGATGTGGGAGCATCAGTTGGTACATAAGACAATATATACCGTATGGTCTGGGTTTCAGAATCGAGAATATCATATCGTTTCTGACTGCGAGTTCATTATTGATATCAGCAAACGGTCTGGCAAAACTGTATTTTTCGTTCCTGCTCTTTGGACTGACCGCAAAAACGAACCTTCTTTTTGCCACTTTTCTTGTGACATATAGCACATACAGTCTGAACAAATTAACCGATAAAGAAGAAGATGCTGTGAACAATCCGGCACGATCCAGGTATGTAACGGGCAATGAAAGATTCCTGACATTCCTTGCCATAATCTCGTACATCGTGGCGATACTGCTGGGCTACTTCGAGAACATCTTTGCTGCACTTGTATTGCTCGTTCCGCTCGTGACCGGGATCGTTTACAGCACAAACATATTCTCGGTATTTGGAGTCCCTCGTTTAAAGGATGTATTCGTTGTGAAAAGTCTTCTCGTTACCCTCAGCTGGACGATCGTGATAGCATTTCTCCCCGCGATCTGTTCCGGAGAAGATTGTATTAAATTATTGAGTATAGCATTCTTCTTCTTTATCAAAAGTTTTGTGAATACCGTTCTCTTCGACGTCATGGATGTGGAGGGCGATCGGAAGAACTTCATAAAAACAATTCCGGTCAAAATCGGGATATCCGGAACCAGATGGTTGCTGTTGAGCCTCCAGTCTCTGCTTGCGGTATGGTTGTTAACGGTCTTCGGTTTATTCGATGGGTGTCAGATTATATTAATTATTAGTATAATATATGGATACCTATATATTTTACATTTCTGCAATTCGGACAATCATACGAGATCTTCGATGGATATACTGGTGGACGGGGAATGGATCATCATGGTTGCGCTATATACTGGTATCAACTCGTGTTTCGGAGTCCTTGCTTGACGTGTTCTCAAGTGTGAGAAAAATTTCTCGGTTCAAGAAAAATTTTCCATTGCAAAACCTTTAATATTCATTGCTTACCCTAATAGATGTATGGGTGCGGAAACAGACTATGATGAAGTTAAGGACGAATTAAAATTTATGTCCACGTCCGGGGTGCGCGTCAAAATAATGATTAGCCTGAACAACGGAAATTTGACCACAGACCAACTGAAAGACAAGTTCGGCTATCGAACGTCAACCATCCTGCCTGTGCTCGCAGAGTTGAAGTCCAAAAACATCATAGATCAGGATAACAGAGATTATGGACTAACCTCACTGGGGAAATTCTATTCGCTTCTGTTGATTAATAACATCGAAATGCTGAAGATGCTGATGGACCATGAAACGTTCTGGCTAAATCATGAGGTGCAAAAGATCCCTGAGCCATTCCTCTCGAGTATCGGATCATTGAACAACTCGCAGATTATGGACGACACCTCTGCGAATCCTTTCGAAACACACGAAAAGTTTGTGGGCATGATCAAGGGCTGCCGTGTCGTGCAGGGAGTCTCCCCGATTCTGTATCCCGATTATCCGGACATATTCAAACGCATGATTGGCAGCAAGGCTGATGTGCGGTTGCTTGTGACTATAGGGGTGTTTGAACTGATGCGTGTGAAATACGATGGTGTTTTGCAGGATGTGATCAATGAACCAAACTTCAGTTTGAGAACGACGCGTGAAGAGATCAGAACGGCATTTACCGTAACAGACAAATTCTTATCACTGGGTTTATACCGAACCGACGGGACATATGATTTTGGCACCGACCTCGTCAGCGAAGATGCCGCTGCAATCGAGTGGGGAAATGCGCTCTTCGAGTATTACTGGAAGCAATCGACAGACGTTACGCTGCAGGATTGTGACTGACCCGCACAGCTATACTCCACACCGCCACAACTTGAGCTTTTTTTACATAAGTGTCAGTTGGATGTGCGACCAGAGCTTAACGCCACCCTTTGCATCTCTGCGTCTTCGCGTTAAATCGAGAACGCAAAGGCTCAAAGGCGCGGAGACGCAAAGAAGAGAACCAC
>JAYEFS010000259.1:0-11805 GCA_034658695.1 Methanobacteriota archaeon
AGCATAAGGGATGTGAGCCAGATCCCGATCTCAGTCTCGGTATTCCCGCTAAGCGATGAGAGATACATCCCTTATGCTTCTGACAAGATCTGTTGTGTCCTGCCACATCTCCGGATACATTATGGTCTGGATGCAGGCACGTTTGATGTAACCACGTTCAAACGCAATTCCAAGCCTTCGCACAACCTCGCGTGCATCAGATGGCATGTACTGCCCGCGTGCGATCTGTTTGAGGCCGCCACCTGCGCCTCTTGCCTGCGAACAGAAGCGGCAGTTTGCCTGGCAGCGCCGGTCGGTGTATACCTGAAGATATGCGGTTGTGGGCGGCGCATCCATCAGCACGAGTTCCATCCCGAGCACGCCGAGTGTGCCAAGGGATGTGCGGACCGTTTTGTTGGGTGTGGTTTTCATGATGGTCACAGGATTTTTTGGTCGAAGGAAAATTGATTGTTGACTGTTGTAAAGGTGTCTTTTATCTTCATTTTTCTTAAAGCGCCATGAACCGAGCTATACCTATCGGGAAAGACGATCAGAAGTAAATTCTGCCACCTTCCCGGATAGCCAAGGGGAAGCAGCAGGATATGTAAGAGAGCCATCATAGAACCATCCATAATTACCAGGTTGAAGACCACAGCCAGGGGAGCTCACAAGTAATAATATACCGGGAGCGTCACACCACCATCAATAAGAGGTACTGCATTTTATAGCAAGATCACTTAACGAACACTTATGAAATCAGCGTTAGACTTAAGTAGCATTACGGCTACAGCGCAATCACATGAAACTCACGCGATCAATATGGCAGTTTTACAATATCACCGTTGGTATGGCTACTGATGAACTTAATCTTGAGCGCAACGATAAGGTGAACGGCATGAAATCGCTATGTGCATGCCTTGGACTTAAGTCCGGGGTTTAGTAGTGACTCGATAGAAGAGATAAACGAGCCATGCATAATAAATGTAGTTTTTGATTTCATAAAACGCGCTTTTGCGGAAATTATAGTCAGAAGGATGCCTATCTGGAAAGCTTCATAATTTCATCGATTCTGGTATCGTCCCGCGGCAGAACGCCGCAGCATGTGCCGAAGTACTCGATACCGTACCCTCGAGCCTCTGCGTACCTGACAAAACCCGGGGTCGGAAGAGCGATATGGAGAACGCCGCACTCGAGCGCGATAATCTCGATCAGTTCGCGGTCGCGTCCGCTCGAATGTGCGCATCCAAGCGTTATTGGAATCTCAGGGAAGAGTTCGGTTGCCCTGCAGAACACTTCTGCAAAGTCGTACGGATCCGGTTTGAGAGAAGACATCGGTGTGCCTGCGATTGGCATGAGCCCTGTTACCACGACTGTTGTCGGGTCGATCTCGCTGATGAGTTCGAGCGCCCGAAGTTCTCCACGCAATCTCCCGAAGTCAAGACCCACACAGACGTGTGGGAAGACATCGATGCCCGCATCCGAGATTGCTTTGAGGCTCTGCAGGTAATCATCCCGGGTTGCGTTTATGCCGTACACACGCCGGACTGTCCCCGCGTCTCCTGCCACATCGAATGCGATGCCATCGACACGAGCGTCTGCAAGAGCGCACGCCTCATCATACGTTATAAACCCGGTGTGTGCGATTATGATCAGATCGGTCTCCTGCTTGATCCGTCTGATGGGTTCAGCAACTGTTGCTGTCGGGACTTTCCCGTCCGCATCGCACCCGCCAGTTACGAGCATGCCGATGGCGCCACCTCTCGCGATGCGGCGTGCAACCTCCTCTAATTTTTCAGGTGAATCTGCGGGAATCAGACGTGACAGGAGTCTCCCCTCGCAGTGTTTGCAGTTTAACTCGCATCTACTTCCGGTCAGTGATACGGATGGAAAGAAGCTTGATGTGATGAAGAGGCTCAGATTTCTGCCGTGCTTTTTGATGGACCGCGCTCTACACTTCTGCATACGCTCCCTAACACTCTGGTCGAGCGAATCATTGAGAAGCGTGGTGAGCGCCTGTTCACGCATGACCAACCTACGATTCGACTGCCTGCATGATGGATGCCACAAAATCCTCTGGTGCTGTGCCCGGTGCGGTTATCGGTTCCGATTCATAGACCGATCGCACGGCAGAGAGAACGGAATCGTGATCGGCAACAGTCTCTTTCAGGGACTCCGCGATACTTTCGATTGCTGACTCCGGAAATAAGAAGAAATCTCCTGAAAATTCGATGTCTTTGATTCTGTTACATTCTAACTTCACAAAAGAGCGGATTAGACCGCCTTTTGATTTGTGTCTGCCTTGCTTGTATCCTTCGTAGCTCATGATATCTCACCGCTGATATTGGCGTTCTCATCGTCCAAATTTTGTTTGAAGTGGCGTTTGTGCAGTGCATGATCAGTTTTACCATCTCAAACCCTTCTCTTTTAACTTTCCCCTCACAAAGTCTCTTACTTTCCGCGCAATTTTGTAAAGCTCCTCTGCCTCACTGATCGTAAGTTCGATGTAGTCCTCCAGATACCTGATTTCCACTGCGTAGAATGTAAGATTGGATATTTCTTCACAATCCAACTCTTTGAAGTCCTTATCTTCCATTATACATAGATATAAAATGGTTTCTAAGTCGTGTGTCTTCTTTACCCTCACATCAACCAGTGTCAAATATGATTTGAGGTATTTTTCGACAGATTGTTGGCAGTGAAAGGAAATTACATCTGTTGGAGCGTCCTCAAATGTCAGCAGCTGTTTGACGGCTTTCAAATCATTTTCCGCTTTTGCAAGCCACCTCCGGGACACTCCCTCCTTCATACTCCGATACCCTCCAGATATACTTCGTTGGAGATCGTGTTCACCACTCTTTTCTCCTCTTCAAAGGATTGTTCATCTTTCAAAATTATATCCACAGAGATCAGAGGGAAGTAGTCATGAAATCTCCTGTAAATCTCATACCAGAGTCCTCTCTTCCCTTCATTGTCTATTTTATCCCTGAGAATTATCATAAAATCCCAATCGCTATCTTCTTCAAAATCCTTTCTTGCTCTGCTTCCAAATAAGAGGATATTGGAATACTCAATACCAATCTCTTCTAATATTCCCTTTAGTTTCCCTACAACTTCTCTTTTTGTGCTCATCACTGTTCACACCCTCTTCCGGTTGACAACTTGTATCATAGTTGATTCAAACCTGAAAGAATGAAAGATAGCCGGATAACATGGATATTCATTTACTTTCACCTCTATCAAAATATCAGCAGGAATCTATTAACTCTTCCCCAAGAGCACAGTGGAAGTGACCCCCCACAAAGTCACACAAATAGCGACGTGGGTATCGTTCTGCTTTAATCCACCTGTCGTTTACGTCCCAGCCGCTTCCGCCGCTTGTCATCCATCCGGTAGACCCAATCCCTGCTCCGGTGCCTATCCGCGAGGCGGCTCGCCAGCAGGTCCTCCGAATCAGTCGGCGCACCACAAACAGTAGTTACCCCAAGCGCATCCTCAAAACCCATCTTCAGCACCTCTGACACACCGCAAATGTCATAACCGCGTCGTCCGAGCAGATCAGAGAGCGTGATCATTCCATCCCTCGCATACAGAACATCCGCTGCCAGGTTCTTTGTGGGGTCTTTCAGCACCCGAGCCATCTCATCGAAATCAAAGTCCAGGAGGAAACTGCCATTGACAAGCACTGCTCCGTCAAACCTGCCCTGTGCATTCCCTGAGATTTTCCGCCTACCCGAATAGACTGCGTTACGAGCAGGTTCAAGTTCACCGTCGCAACCAAGAGCCTCGAGCGCTGATACCACTCCACCAAGAACACGCGAATATGCGTTCCCGATGTCTGGAGATATCACACCACCCGCCTCGCGCCCGATAACGGAAAAAAGAATCTGGTTCTCGTCGCAAAACCCGCACCCACCTCCAAGCACCCGCCGTATCACTTGAATATCGTTTGCCACGCAGTAATCCTCGTGTACCTCATCTTCCACGTACTGGTGGTATCCAAGATACACGACCGGGGTTCTGACACGCCAGAAGAGAATCGTCTCATCTGCCATGCCAGCGCCAACGTGTTTCGCTATCGATTCAAAGAGTGCTGCGCTGTAGTAACCGTCGATTCTGCCGGCGTCGATGAATCTCCATGTCATGCCCAGTACTCCTCAAACGTCACCCATACTTCGGGCAGATGTTGCTGTAGCAACTCGTTTGAAGCACAATAGTGATCCAGCTTCTCTCTTTTCGCAAGTGATCTCTTTAGCGGTCTTCCAAGAAGCCTGCGGGTCGTGGTTTCATACTGCCCGAGCAGTGCTGTGTCGTCATTTTCAAGGGCGTTGATTATTGTTTTCCCTGCGATCTCGCCTGCCAGCATCGCATTGTTGATGCCCGCACCCGTGACCGGGTCAGCCATTCCGGAACTGTCACCTACAAGCAGGACATTTCCGTAGCAGAGCTTCTCTCGAAGTCCGCCTATGGGAAGAGCGCCTGCCATGTATTCGGTTCGCTCCCCGCGGAGTCGCTCCGCAACAGCGGACTCGTCGATGAATGCATCCAGATATTTGTGAGGGGACCTGCAACCTGCATCGGTTATCCCCAGACCAACTTTCGCGGAGTTGTGACCTGTGGGGTATATCCATACATATCCGCCGGGCGCATAATCCGCATCAAAGAATATCTCGCATGTACCCGGTTCCGACAACGGCTCAATTCCTCGCATGTGATACTGGGCGCAAAACGCGGCTCTCTGCCTCTTCGCACCCAGAAGCGATGCAACCCCCGAAAAGACACCATCTGCACCGACGATGATCATACCGAAAGCCTCGCCACCGCGAAATCTGACACCGTCGGGAATCAGATCGATCAGCGGAGATTGCAATCTGATCTCTGCACCCGATTCTTCCGCTTTCATCGCAAGCGCCATATCAAAGGACGATCTGTCAACCACGAAACCGTTTAATTGGAAGTCATGAAAGGACAGATCCGGAAAATACGTGCGCATTTTTCTTATTTTTGACTGGATGGTGCAGCAACGGGGCAGTTCGATGTTGATGGTGCTGCCGATATATCCTGCACAGGGTGACCTGCATGACGAGTTTTTTTCCAGCACCAGCACACGATATCCTGCCTGAGCCACCGCCGCTGCAGTAACCGACCCTGCAGGACCCGCACCCGATACTATCAGGTCATAGTTCATCAGTGGTGTATCTCAAGAATAGGGTATTTAAAGAGTGGGGTGCCGATGCTTGATGATGTGGGGGTCTTTGAGGTCTGTTACCTCTGATGCTGCACTGTGGGGACTTTGCGTGTTTGACCAGAGATCACGGATTGACGAATATCGTACGTCTTCGCACCCTTCACAGCCCTTGTTGCCACCTGTTCGGAAAACGTATTCAAGAGATTTATCAGCGTCTCGTACTGCGCTGTTTCGATAGGTGAATACCAATATAGGCGTTTTACAGTCCTCGTCTTTGTTGCCGCAACCATTTTGGGTCTGGCAACTGAAAGTGCGAAGAACGCTTGCATCTTTCCACTTGCGCTATGGCGTAAGTTATAAATGATATGTCACCTGTGTTTATTAGTAGGTGATAGCAGTGTCTTCTACAACAATCGCGGTTTCTTCGGAGACGAAAGAAATATTACGTCGTTTTGGATCCGAAAGAGAGAGTTATGACCACATAATTAGAAAGCTCATCGAAAATGCGGGGTGGAAGAAGTTAGATAATCGATGGAACAGGATACTTGCAGAAGATGAGTTCATTCCGCTGGATAAATTGTGATGTACACTGTAATCGTTTCTCGAACTTTCCAGAAGCAATTTCACTCCTTGCAGGATAAATTACAAGAAAGAATCAAAAATGCGCTGAAAGAATTGGAAATAAACCCGAATCAGCCAAGAGCGGGGGCAGATATAAAACCTCTGAAGAAGACAAAACCACAGAAACACAGGCTAAGAGTGGGGGGCTACCGCATAATCTACCTTATCGAAGGTAAAACGGTGTATGTAATCGAGGTTTTCAGAAGGGGCAGGGGCTACATGGAATAACGTTTGCACCCCCACTACACACACCTTTTCACTCTACCTTCCGCTTCTTCGTCCCCTTCTTCGCAGCCTTCGCCGCCACCTGATCCGCAAACACATTCAAGAGATTCATCAGCTTCTCGTACTGCTCTGTCTCGATATGCGAATACCGGAGCAACTTAAACGCCTTCGGCTCCTTCTTGAGCCGGCTGTACAGATCCTTCAACCTCGACGTCAGCGCCTCATCAGTCGTGCCCTCGGGTCAGCATCACGCCGCCAGCACCCGACTCAAAAGCATGACCCACGATATCCGCATCCAGCAGATGAATCGTGGGCACCTGAATGAACCGGATGAGCGGCGAATACTGCGTCCTGTTAACCCCGACAAGATCAGCCGCCGCACACACCGCGGGGTCGGGTCGATGTACACGATCACAAACCCCCAGCTTCCAATGCCAAAATCAACTTCTGACAGAGTCTGGAACTTATCCAGATGTCTTTGCGCTTCTTTATTTCTCCAAGACACTCTTTCAGTTGAGATTTGGAAATCGACTCCCTCTGATACAGTTCGATCAGAACACCCAGCGTCCCTTTCAGGGTCGTAGCAGCCGACATCTTCAAAAGATTCCTCTCTGCCACCTGACGGGCATCAAAGTCATCAATGAGAAGATGATCCGCAGAAATCTGTAAAGCCACCCGTATCGCCTCTAATTCACCTCGATGCAATTCAGAAGGCATATCCAAAGGAACTTCTTCTGTTTCACCCAACGGGAAAATTACAATCTGTCCACTTCGGCAGAATTTATCCACTTCTGCCGCATCTCGGGCTCCAATGACCAAACCTGATGTCACCACCTCACGATAAACCGTTTCTGATATGATGAGTGTTGCATAAATCGAAAACACCCTGTAGAGAACTCCGAGCTTTGCCAGTGCTATCAAAGGACCTGAGTCAGAAACAGCAGTCATTTTTGCCATTTTCACAGGTTGGCTGCCATTTTCGGAGTTATTTCAGATTCAACAACTGATTCATCGTATTTGGGTTCTAATCCATGAGCATAAGCAATTGGTATCATTTCCCGGACGGAGATGCCTGCCAGCTCGGCAGCTTTCGCCAGGGACACGCCACCTTTCTTGTATCTCTTTATCGCTCTTTCTATCCGGAACTGCTTTAACCCTAATTTCAGGATTTCACAGACGGACGAGTCCTCTGCCGGGAGCGTCTCTGCCAGATAGTCCGGCAATTGGAGTGTGATTGTTTTCATGGATTCCGATCTGTTTTTAGTTGGTATAAATTTATTGCAGGGTGGAACAGTTTTTGAGCTACTCTGCCCTCTTCGCAGCCTTCGCCGCAACCTGATCCGCAAACACATTCAAGAGATTCATCAGCTTCTCGTACTGCGCTGTCTCGATATGTGAATACCTGATAGGCAGCTTAAACGCTTTTGTCTCCTTCTTGAGCCGACTATAAAGCTCCTTCGACCGCGACGTCAGCGCCTCATCGGTCGTTCCCTCAATTAGCATCACGCCACCTGCCCCTGACTCAAAAGCATGCCCCACGATATCCGCATCCAGCAGATGAATCGATGGCACCTGAATGAACCGGATGAGCGGCGAATACTGCGTCCTGTTAACCCCTGCAAGATCAGCCGCTGCATACGCAGCAGGGTCGATGTACACTATCACACCCATACCAGCATCAAGAATCCCTTCTGCCTGAGCCAACAACTGCTCCCGCGTATAGTTCGCGATCTCAACAGCCCCCTGTGGACAGACTGCTGCACAGATCCCGCATGTGTTGCACGAGAGGGGGTCGAGAACCGGCTTCTCACCGTCTCTGCCCGTAATCGCCAGCGCCCCGTACGGACATTCCGCAACACATACGCCGCAGCCGTCGCATGCATCCGAGATGACAGGTTTTTCAGGCGATACCGAGATCGTGCCTTTCCCTAAGAACTGGTGGATCTTGTGTGCCGCACTTATCGCTTCTGTCACCGAGTCGTGAATATCCTTGGGTCCGACAGCGCACCCTGCCACAAAGACACCCTGGTTTAACGTATTCACAGGATCGATCTTGACGTGTTTCTCCTCGATGAATCCGTCGCCACCTACCGGAACTCCCAGTTGGTCCGCGAGTTCTCGTGACCCCTTTGAGGGGATAAGTGACGGGCAGAGCACAACCATGTCGAACTCGGCTTCCCCGACCTCGCCCAAGAACGTGTCCTCATACCTGACCTGCAACCTGCTGCCATCGTTACTATTCAACGGATTCACCTCAGCCACACGCCCGCGGACAAAGTTAACACCAATCTCCTGCGTATGCTGGTAGAACTCCTCCATCCTTCTTCCTGCCGATCGCATATCGATGTAGAAGATCGTAACACCCGCATCAGGTTTCATCTTGTGGACAAGCTGCGCCTGTTTCTGCGAATATATGCAGCAGACCTTTGAGCAATGCTTATTTCCCCGATTAAAGTCGCGGGACCCGACGCATAACACGAACGCGACCCGCTCGGGAAATGTTCCATCTGCCTTCTGAAGCCTCATGCCGGTCTTGCTCTTGGCAGAGACCATCTCCTCAAACTCTATTGCGGTTATGATGTCCGGGTGATCTTTGTAGTGGTATTCCTCAATTATCGATGGATCGATCGACTCAAAACCGGTCGCAATTGTTATCGCGCCGCAATCCACTTGTATCTCTTCCTCGCAATCATCAAGCCGGATCGCACCCGCAGAACAAGCTTTCTCACATGCGCCGCATTCGATACAGAGCTCCCTGTCGATTATGTATGCCTGCGGGATCGCCTGTGCAAACGGCAGGTAGATCGCATCCTTCGGGCACTTTGCTGCGCACCTGCCGCAGGATGTGCACGCATCTATGTCAACGTACCGCGGCGAACGAAGGAGGGTCACGCTGTAATCGCCCGCACTCCCGTCAACCGATGCAACCTCTGTCTGGGTGTAGAGCGTGATATTCGGGTGGTTAAAGACCGCAACCATCTTTGGGGTGAGGATGCATTGCGAGCAGTCGAGCGTCGGAAACGTCTTTGAGAGACCGATCATCTGCCCGCCGATGTATGGGGCTCTCTCGATCAGGACAACCTCGCGATCGTCAGCCATCTCAAGCGCAGCCGTGATCCCGGCAATTCCGCCGCCAACAACGAGCACACTGTCTTTGACATCTTTTGTGATCGGGTTCAACGACTCGAGGTTCCGCATCCGGGAGATTGCGCCCTTCACAAGTCCCCTCGCTTTCCTTGTAGCCTCCTCGCAATCTTCATGCACCCATGAACACTGTTCACGGATGTTTGTGATCTCAAGAAACATCGGGTTTGCGCCTGCTTTCTGTGCCATCGCACGAAACGTCTCGAGATGAAGCTTCGGTGAACATGAGCCGATCACCACGCGGTCGATCAATCCTTTCTTGATGTCGCTCTCGATCCGGCTCTGTCCCGCGCTGCTACAGAGATAATCTTGAACATTCGTGTGTGCCACGCCGTTTATTCCTGATACTTCGTCTGCGATTGCCTCGACATCAACGACATCGCCGATGTTGCCGCCGCATCTACAGAGATATACGCCAATCTTTTCGCTGGTCATGTCGTTCACCGATCCCCTTTCAGCTTCAGAAGAAACTCCTCGTTTGTCACAAGATTCAGATCGATTCCGAGTTCTTCGGGCGAATACCCGAATGCGAGTCCCAGAAGCTGGGAATAGTGCAGAACCGGGATATTGTATTCTACGCCGCGCTTCTCCTTAATCTCGATCTGCCCGCCGTCAAACTGCAGGTGGCAGAACGGACACGCATTCACGATGCAGTCAACTCCTGCATCCCTGATCCGCGACAGTTTGTGCTCCAGCATCTCAAGCGACTTATCAAGAAGCGCAGACCTGACCCCACCTCCTGCTCCGCAGCACGCCATCTTGTCAGGATAATTGACGCTCTCTGCGCCCGTTGCCTCGACCAGTTCGTCAAAGAAGCGAGGGTCTTCAGTACTCCCGAGCTTTCGTTCCTTTGACGGCTTTACGAGGTGGCATCCGTAGTGCAGAGCGACTCTGAGGTCTAATGGATGAGTAACCAGCTCCTTTATCTTTTCAGGTCCTGGCTCGTCGTATAGCAGTTCAATGATGTGCCTGACAGCAACAGTTCCCTTGAACTTCTTTCCGATCTTCTCAAGATGGGCGTTCGTGCTTTTCTTGAGCGTGGGATCGTCTTTCAGTTCGTTATTGGCATCCACGAGAGATCCATAACAGCCATTGCAGATCGTCAGCACATCGCGCTCCATCTCTTCTGAGAGCACGATGTTTCGGCTGGCAAGCGCAAGCCATGTCGCTTTATCAAACGACCGGAAGACACCGGGCGCAGGACAGCATGATGCGCCAGGAAGGTCAGCGTAATCGATCTCCAACCGATCAAGACAGAGCTTTGTGGCTTTCTCAATTCCAGGGTACCGGTTCGGGGTGATGCAGCCTAAATAGAGTGATAACTTGTTCATGATGCCCTCCTCTCACTCTTGAGCGCCAGCCACGAGTTTGTCAAATCCACACGACTCAAGAAGCGTCTGCACATCGGCAAGTGCATCCGGATATTTGTGAACCGTCTCGGGAAGAGCCTCCATCCCGAGGCTCTCTCGCTTCTCCTTCACCGCGTCATTGATCGGCACGGCATGACCGTACACAAGCACCAGTTGACTGACCTTTCGATGTTCCGGAAGCATGATTCCCTCGTGCACCGCGATCGCCCGGATTGCGAGAATCGCGTCAGTGATCCTGATCTCACGCGGACATCGCTCCTGGCAGGTGTAGCAGGTAGTGCACATCCAGAGGTCGGGGTCGTGCAAAACGTCTGTACTCACGCGGGCTTTCCTGACGATCTTTCGCGTGATCATTCCTGTGTAGCGTCCTGACGGGCAGCTTCCGCTGCATGTGCCACACTGCATGCAGGTGAGTATCTCAATGCCTGCGTCTTTTAATGCGTCTGATATATTTAATTTGTTTGATTGATTCATTGTTATTCACCATTCACTGTCCGGATTCATTCGCCGCTCCAACAATTGCATCGACAAAGTCATCTGCACTGGCACCGACCATCACAATCTCGTTCTCATCAAAATATGCGTGAACGATCCGTTTTATCTCATTTCTCTCGGTCTTCGCCCCGACAAGCAACCCCTCCAGGGGGTCAAAATCGATATCATTGATCTGCATAAAATCACCGGTGATCCCAACGTCCATTATCGTTCCTTCAGTCACGTACAACGAAACCCTGATAATTCCTTTCTCCGCGGGATGGACGCACGAGGCATTTGATACACTGCAGTGCCCCGGTCGCAGGATAAACTTCTTTGATGAGAAGAGATCCATCTTTTTCTCCCATATCGAAGTCTCCCCAACGTTTAATCCCTCTTTTACCAGTTTTACGCCCAGTGCCTCTTCGAATCCCTGGATAAGATACTCCCTAAGTTCTGCAGGAGGTATCTTCCAACCCAGTTCCTCGATAACTGTGGTTATCCTCTTCTGAACCGACGTTACCCCTTTCTTCTTCAGTTTGGGTGCAGGAATATTTGCGATCTTTTGGAAAGTTTCCATGTCAAAATCCCAGATAACACTGCCATATATCAAGAGCGAGTTCTGCCTGCTCATAGCAGTCATCCCGCAGACCTTCTTATCCCCGATATTTATATCATTCACAGGCGAGAAATTCGCATCAAGCCCGAGTCTTTTCAGACCAAGAACGATACCCCGTGACAAGACCTCGAAATTCTCATCCATATCATCCGAAACACGAAGATCTCTCTTGTCTATGCAGATGCCCC
>JAYEFS010000260.1:0-2780 GCA_034658695.1 Methanobacteriota archaeon
CGCGCCGTATTCAGCGCGCCACTTATCTATTGTCCATTGAGGACGGGGTGACAAAAAGGAACAAAAATGGCAAGGTTTTGGGATGTGGAACTCACCCGAATATGGAGAGTTTTCATCACCCCAGGTCTCGACCATTTAACAACGCCGTAACTACTCAGGTATGTTGATTGGTCGCTCGATTGCGATTCTGTACTTTCTGGCAAGAAAAATAACCGCAGAGTGCGCGGAGGTTCAAGAGAGCGTTTAACCGTTTATTTCCCCTCCGCGTCCCTCCGCGCACTCTGCGGTTAAATTCCTGGTTTGGTTACAATAGCCCCCATGCCCCCGGCAGTCCCTGCATAGTGGAGTCACATGATGGTGGTTTTAGGTACCTGAGTAGTTACACAGCGCCATGCTCCAGGGGTTTTTTTTGTCTACACCTCGCCTCTGCCGAAAAGATACGCAGCGAACAGAACAACGACCAGATCAAAGAGGATGAGTACACCAAGATCCTGCATTAAATCAAAGCTCCCTGTACCGATCATGAGAAGCCGGAGCCCGTCCACACCATAGGTGAGTGGATTGAGCATAACCACAGTTGAGAGCCATCCAGGCAGTTTTTCGACCGGGAAGAAAGCACCGCTTAGGAAGAATATGGGCATGACGATGAGTTCCACGATCAGTCCGAAACCTTCCATGCTCTTCATTTTCGTTGCAATCGCAATTGCCAGTCCTCCGAATCCGATTGCTATCAGGCTTATGATGACAAGCATGCCGCAGTAGTCGATGATGCCTATCTGTATCTCCAGCACCACACATAGAAGAATGGTTATCAGTATTGCTCTGATTAGGGATGTTGCCATGCCACCAAGAAGCTTTCCCATGACGAGAGAAACCCTTGATACTGGAGCAACGAGCAGCTCTTTCAAGATTCCAAACTCCTTATCCACGATGATGGACATTCCGGAGAAGGTTGCTGCGAACAATACCGTCATCGCAATGATTCCTGGAGCCAGAAACGCTGCATAGCCGATTTCGCCATACTTTACCCCGAATGCTGAACCAAGCCCGAGTCCGAATGCACAGAACCAGATGAGCGGCATCGCCACCGATGCCACGATTCGTGACTTTGCACGGAGAAACCGTATAATCTCTCTTCTGGCGATCGCATGTACCGCTTTCAGATCGGCTCGCAATCTAACAGATGGACTCATCGCAGCCTCCCGAATCCCATCGGGTGGTTGAGTCTGTTTGCAGATATCCGGTCTCGCGTATCTCTGCCCGTGTAATGGAGAAAGACCTCGTCCAGCGTCGTGCGAGCCCCCGCCATGACCGATTTCAACTCATCAGGTGTGCCGATCGCAACGATCTGCCCGTGGTCGATGATTGCGATTCTGTCACAGAGTTTGTCAGCCTCGTCCATGTAATGGGTGGTCAGAAAGACGGTGAGCCCGTCTTCTTTTCTGAGCGACTCGATGTGATCCCAGATCCTCTGCCGTGTCTGAACATCGAGCCCCAGTGTCGGCTCATCGAGGAAGAGGACCTCCGGATTGTGAATCAGCCCACGTGCAATCTCCAGCCTCCGCCGCATCCCGCTCGAGTACTCCTTTATGACAGATTTCTCCCACCTCTTCAGGTCAAAGAGCTCAAGTAGATTGTCGACCCGGTCATTGTTGACATTGTATATCCCGGCATGAAGCCGGAGATACTCCCTTCCGGTCAGCCAGTCATCGCTGGTATGGTCCTGAAAGACGACACCGATCTTCCTTCGTACCTTCCCCGGTTCCTTTGAGACATCGAATCCGCAGACTGTGGCTCTGCCATCGCTCGGGCGCAGGAGTGTTGTGAGCATCATGATCGCAGTCGTCTTTCCGGCGCCATTCGGACCAAGAAACCCGAATATCTCGCCAGCGGACACCTCAAAGCTTATGTGATCCACGGCTGTGAAGTCCCTGAATCGCTTTGTGAGGTCAACGACTTCGATCATTCACAATCACATTTGCAGTTGCATGGGTGCGTCCCGGCGTCGCCGTGGCATTCACGTATCTGCTCTATTGTACACTTCTCAGGATCGTGTCTATGATCGTTCAAACATTCTTCGCGTTTACACATCGTTGTTATCTCCTTATGGCATATTTCTATTCTATGTACTCATACGCACAATGCATGTTATATAGCACGTATGCATTGTAGCTACTCTGTTCATGAGTTAAAACTTTCTATTGGCACAGTAACACAGATCCGCAGGCAGATCGCTCACGGACACCTCCCCTCACGCCAGCGTCCTTCCGACTTTCAGGATCAGTGTATCGATGAAAAGCTTCCAATCCGGTCTCAGGTCTCTCGATATGAAGTGATTGGTCGAGTTTACAATGTAATAGCTATTCTCTCTCGCACGTTCCAGTCTCAACCGACGATCATCCGGAAACTCCTGCTCCCCCCCTGTTGAAGTCGAGCATGATCTTCAGCGCTTTAAGCAGATTCTCTCTATTAAAATCCAGATCCAGGCAGTAAAACAGATCGTAAATGTCTTTTCCCTCCATCCTGTTGTATAGAGCGATAAATTTTCGTGCCATCAGATCTTCCAGTGAATACACCCTGAAAATGGTTGGATGTGTCTCTATTAACGGAGATTTTACCAGAGTGTCCTGAATATTCACAAAATCGGTCCTGGTGAGGTAGAACTCAATTCTTATTCGATCTTTATCAACAACTGAATTTGTAATTGTTTCTGCCGTTAACGCTCCCTTTTCCGGAGCAGAAACATATATTTTTCCTGCAACAAAAAATGGAGATGTTTT
>JAYEFS010000261.1:0-11696 GCA_034658695.1 Methanobacteriota archaeon
GACACTAACATTATTCTCATTGCTCGAAGCATCCACAGAACCTGAACCGAATCGATGAACAAGCAAATACGTGGCAATAAAAATGGGTAACATGACAGACATCCTGACAAACCCGGATCGGTTCTTTTCCGAACTATCCTGAAGAGAGTCGAACCCGTTGGCGCCATTTCTCATAGTGCTGATCGGAGCCGTCATCCCGGCAATCGCTAAGATGATATGCTATTCTTCCATCACAGTAACGGCATCGATCGCCGTAGAACTTATCGCACCGTTCGTCGCTTGGTTCCTGAATGCGGGTGCATTCTATGCGATCTCGATCTTCCTCGGGGGGATTGGCTCGTTCAAACGGGTGTTCGAGTTTACAGGATATGGTTTCATCCTGCAAATCCTTTCCGCGATCTTCAACGCCATACTTCTGTATGCACTCCTGTCAACCCACGGCTCACCCCCTCAATTCATGGTGTATGTGATCGACATCAGTGGCTTACTTCTCTTGTTGTGGAGTGTTGCTATATGGGTATTTGCAGTCAAGCACGCACGCAATCTATCGACGCAGGATGCGCTTTTCACGATAGTCGGTAGTGTGGTTGTGGGCGGGCTTCTGTTATTGTTCACGGCATTCACGTTCTCCCCACTATTATGAGATCGTGGCACATTGATTTTACGATTCAGTTACCAGATTCCAAATTGTACCGTTGAACTGTTCGATCAATCGAAATATTTAAGTACTTACGTGCATGATTTCAAACAGGTCAACCAAAAGACCGAGGTGATTAATATGACAAACGTTCTGACAAACCCGGACCAGTTCTTTGCCGAACTATCCACAAGAGATGAGAGCCTGAAGACGCCATTTTTGATCGTACTGACCATAGCAATCATTGCAGCTATCTCCGCTGCGATGATAGCGAGTGCGATAACATCCTTGCTTCCCACGAGGGCAGCAGCATTTGTTGGCATCGGTGCAGCGATTGGTGCCATCGGAGGGTTTATTGTGCAATTTATTATGTGGCTCTTGTATGCCGGTGTATTCTATGTGATCTCGATGCTGTTCAACGGCGAGGGCTCGTTCAAACGGTGCCTCGAGTTCATCGGATACGGTTTCATCCCATCGATTGTTGGGGCAATTATCGGACTTGTTGTGATGATGACTGTGCTTCCAACAATCGAGTTCTCAATGGAGAATCCGGAACTCTTTCAGCAAACGCTCATGAGTAACCCAACGATGCAGGCATCCGCGGTTCTCGGAATCTTTCTTACGCTGTGGAGCGCGAATATATGGATATTCGGAATTAAGCACGCACGCAACCTATCGACTCGGGATGCACTGATCACAGTTGGCGTACCTGTGGGATTGCAGTTGATATATAGTATATCGATGTTGATATGAGATTGGTATGAAGAATACATGATCAAGATTGCAAACGTTCTGACAAATCCGGACCGGTTCTTTGCCGAACTTTCCGCAAGAGACGTGAACCTGTTGGCGCCATTCGTAATTGTACTGGTTGCAGCCATCATTTCAGCCATTTCCGCTGCGATAGCGGCAAGTGCGGCAATATCCGCACTCCCAGAAGAAGCAGCAGCGTTTGCAGGTATTGGTGCAGCGATTGGTGCCATTTACGGGCTCTTCCTACAGTTTATTATCTGGCTCCTGTGTGCCGGTGTATTCTATGTGATTTCGATCTTTTTTGGAGGAGAGGGCTCGTTCAAACGGGTGCTTGAGTTCACCGGATACGGTGTCATCCCTACAATCGTTTTATTGGTCATCGGACTTGTTGTAACCACGACTATGCTTCCAACAATCGAGTTCTCATTTGAGAATCCGGAACTCTTTCAGCAAACGTTCATGCAGAATCCATTTATGCAGGCATACAGCATCATCGCAATCCTCCTTACGCTGTGGAGTGCGAATATATGGATATTTGCAGTCAAGCACGCACGAAACATCTCAACAATGAACGCACTGATCACGGTTGGCGTGCCTGTAGGATTGTATCTGCTGCGAATTATATTGATATGGATATGGATGTGAAAGGGCAGGGGGGCACGTGATCGAGATGACAAACGTTTTGACAAATCCGGACCGGTTCTTTGCCGAACTATCCGGAAGAGATGTGAACCTGAAGACACCATTCGTAATCGTACTGGTTTCAGCCATCATCGGAGCCATCCACGCCATGTTGATATTCAGAGTGATGATTTCCGTACTTCCGGAAGAGATTGCGGCTATCTACAGCGCATTTGCAACCATCAGCGCAATCTCAAACCTTATCACACCATTCATCTCATGGGTTCTCTGTACGGCTGTATTCTATACTGTTTCGATGCTGTTCAAAGGAGAAGGTTCGTTCGAACGAGTCTTTGAGTTCGTTGGGTACGGGTTCATCCCGATGATCATTGCAACAGTCGTCGGACTTGTCACAACCATGATCATGATGCCAGCAATCGGATTCCCACTCGGTAACCCGGAATTCGTGCATCAAACGATGACGCAGCATCTATTGAGATATGGTCAGGTGGTGACGGTGTCCGCAATCATCCAATTCCTTCTCGTGCTATGGAGCGTGATTATATGGATATTCGGAGTCAAACACGCACGAAATCTCGGAACGGGGCATGCAATCATCACAGTACTTGCAATGCCCGTGGCATTCTTCCTGCTATTGTGCATACTCGTGATATGCGTCATAGTCGCAGCTCAGGTGGGTGGAATATGAACAGACGCCCGACGCTGCTGACGCCACTGACGCTACTGCTATTGTCACTTGCCCTCATCGCATTCGCGTTCCCTGTTCACGCAGAGACCGAGATTGAGCCAACGATTGTGGTGGACTACGCGGTGGACCCGGCAACGCTTATGCCCGGCGACATAGGAACTGTTACAATCACCCTCTTTAACGGCGCAACGGATGAGGTGGTTCATGTCACAGAGACCAGAAGCGGCGGCAACATCACCGAGATGGAGGCGTTTGACATGAACGCATACATTGCGAGCGCGTCTCTTGCTGGCGATAAAGAAGGGGTGATTGCGGTAACAAGCGATGCGTACACGTCGGTGGGGATGATCGGACCGTCTGACAGCACCAATTTTGTCTACGAGATCAAAGCAGATGAGAGTGCGTCTGATGGCACGCACTTTCTTCGGTTCGAGTTGATCGGCGGGAGCAACATGGAGGCGTTCAGGTACAGAATCCCTGTGAAGATCGACGAAACCAAACTCAAGCTGGTTGCGTCAAGCATCCCGTCAACTGTTGTTCGCGGCGTCTCAACGATCACGCTCGATGTTGTGAACCTCAGATCAAGTAATATCTCGGGCGTTGTGGTGACTCCCACGGGCGGCGATCTCGCATTCAACGCAACCGAGTTCTATGTGGGCAGCGTCCCGCCAAAAGACAGCGTCGCCCTGGCGATTAACATCGACACCACATCCTCGACCGCGGGCAGAAAGGATCTGACATTCACTGCGAGATACACAAACGGCGACACAGTTCATGAATCCGACCTCGCGACGTCAATTACGGTTGTTGATCGGTCGATTCTGATCCTGACCGGCATAACAACAGAGCACACATCACCATGGTACACGATAACAGGAGATGTGAACAACCTCGGGGCAACCGATCTCTCCGGCGTGGTCGTTGCAATCGGTGCTGCTGACGGCGTGACTCCGAGGCAGCCGTACCCGGAATACTTCATCGGGGAGCTTGAGTCGGATGATTTCGGCAGTTTTGAGCTCTCAGCCGAACTTGACGATGGAATCGATTCAGTCCCGCTCACAATCGAGTACAGGGACGTAAACCGGGCGTATATCGTGCAGCATGAATCAATCGATGTCGAGAATTCGGGTGCGGCGGCAGCGGCGCGGCGGTCGTCCGGGGGAATGTCCACAGGCATGATAGTGCTGATCGTCCTTGCCGGGCTTCTCGTGATTGGTGTGATCACTTATTCGTGGAAAAAGCGGAAGGATAGGGCGGAAGGAGCGGAAGGGGCCGACGGAACGGACGAGGGAGACTGGAAATAGGAGATGGAAGAGATGGTGCCAATTTCATCACGAATAACACGTTTGAACGAATGGCACGAATCTGACCATGAACCCACACGACCGACGCCCATAAAACATGATCACCAACCGGAGGGTTTTTGTTCTTTGCGACTTTGCGCCCTCGCGTCTTTGCGTTCTCGATTTAACGCAAAGGCGCAAAGGCGCAGAGACGCGAAGAGTATTGTTGATATCAGTCCTCACTCTTTTGCGGTGTTGCACCTCCGACTGACTATTACAGAAATCAATAATTTTTCGACGATGCCCGAGAAGGTATAGATTCCATGAGCGAACCAGTGGTCGAGCTTAAAGGTGTGTCCAAGATTTACACACTCGGATTAAATAAAATCCATGCGCTCGACAATGTCGATTTAAACATCCAAAAAGGCGAGTTCATCTCGGTTATGGGACCATCCGGCTCCGGAAAGTCAACACTCCTGAATCTGGTCGGATGTCTTGACCTGCCAACGAGCGGCGCTGTGTTGATCGATGGCATCGCCACATCAGGGCTTAACGACGACCGGCTGACCACGATCAGGCGGGATAAGATCGGATTCATATTCCAGCAGTTCAACCTCATCCCGACGCTCACCGCAATCGAGAACGTCGAGATGCCGATGATATTCAGGAGAGCCCCCGCACAACTGCTGCGGAAAAAAGCGCTCCGCCTCTTCGAGATGGTCGGTCTCGAAGCGATATACGCGGACCACCGCCAGAATGAGCTATCAGGCGGGCAGCAACAGCGCGTCGCTGTCGCAAGAGCGCTTGCAAACGACCCCGCGCTGATCCTCGCGGACGAACCAACAGGAAACCTCGACACAAAGACCGGAATTGCTATCATGAATCTCCTGAGCGAATTAAACGATAGAGGCGCAACGATTGTCATGGTCACACACGACCCCCGCCTCTCAACTTATGCGGATAGGATTGTTGAGATGATCGACGGGCAAATTGACGGGAGGATCGGCTGACCTGCCATGTACCTGAAACTCGCCAGAAGGAACCTGAGCAGGCACACGTTCAGGACGATCCTTGCGATAATCGGGATCGTTATTGGTGTAATTGCGATCTCATCGCTCGGAATTCTCGGAAACAGCCTGAAGCTGACCGCACATGAGTTTATCGGAGACATCGGAAACGAACTGCTCGTATTCCCGGCTCACGAATCCGGCGAGACCGAGATTACCGAGAAGCAGTACGAAGAGATGCAGCGCATCACAGAAATCGAACACACGATCCCGATATCAAGCGAAGGCGACGCCATCGATCTCCGCAAGGAATCGACTTATGCGGGAATCTACGGGATGCATGGCGATGACATGCAGTACATCTTCGAGATCGACAAGGGACACTTTCTGCGCGGAGACTCTGATAACTGCGTCGTCGGATCGAGACTTGCGGATACGTACGATCTCAGGGTCGGAAGCAAAGTCACAATCAAGGATACCGATTTCAAGGTTGTGGGGATTCTTGCCGAGCAGGGTTTTGGCTTCGGGGTCAATGCCGATCAGGCGGTGATCATATCCCACAAGATGTTCTCGAAATTGTATGATGCCGACGGATACGACCAGGTGACCGTTCAGGTAAGGGATCTTGAAGAGGTGGAGACGGTCAAAGCCGCGATTGAGAACCGGTTCAACAGGCGGGAAGAGGTCGTGACAGTTATGGCGATGAACACGGTACTCGAAGGGGCAAACGAGTTCTTTGATTACATCTCCAAGTTTCTCATGGGGATCGGTGCGATATCACTGGTCGTTGCCGGTGTCAGCATCCTCAATGTGATGCTCATGTCAACAATGGAGCGCACAAAGGAGATCGGGATCATGAAGGCGATCGGCGCATCCAGAAAGGAGATCATGACGATGTTTCTGCTCGAGACCGTGATTCTCGGGGTCTTCGGGAGTCTGATCGGCGGGGTTCTCAGTTTCGCGGGAGGGTTTATTATTAATAGTATTATTTTGAAGGATATATCCTATTTATTTGCACCCTCAAGCCTTCTTTATATTATTCTTGGGATGGGATTCGGTGTATTCACGGGACTGCTCGGGGGACTGTACCCTGCGTGGAAGGCATCGAGACTGAAGCCGCTTGACGCGCTCAGGTATGAGTGAGGCGGACGACACACCTGAAGATCTCGAGAAACTGGACGCGGCAGTCCTTGCCGAATCGAAGAAGAGTCCTATGAAGACTGTTCTCATCTGCCCGCAATGCGGCTCGAAGAATGTGACGTACTGGCTGGGCTTGAAGGCAGGAGTTCAGTACCAGTGCAAGGACTGTGGCTATGTCGGTGCATTCGTGATCGAGGGGTAGGTTTCATAGTTTATCCATAATGTGGCAAAGTCGGGTTAAGTATGTACATATTCTTCAATAAACCTCTCTACCTCCTTCTCATCTATTTGAAGCTCCCTTCCAAGTTGCTCTGGGGTTAAACCGGTCTGCTTAATCGCCTCTTTAACATATTTTTCATACGGCATACTTTCATCCCAGCATCTGTGGAACTGATCTTTAAGGATCGTAGCAAGACTTTCGGATGGAATTCTATAGCCTTTTTTAGTAGCTTCTTTTTCACCCATGCTTTCAGGAATGCCGATCACAACAAATCTATCGTCCACAATTATATAGCGAATGTCACTTGCAATAGCACCGATACCGTATCGGACCTCGGCACCTGCCCTTGAATAAAGAGACCCTACATGTAGTCTATCAGGGAATTTGGGTACGAGGTATTTTACTTTTATATCATTTTTTGTTAATTTCTCAATATTATTTATAATATCTCTTACTCTTTTCTTATCATCTCCTGTTGGAAGTCTACCCGTAATAAACCCTATAACTTCAATCCTTGCATCCATCATGGAATCAGTGACTGTGAGAAAGTACTCCTGTCGTGTAAGTATCTTTGTTGCTTTTCCCACTTCTACCAAAAGGTTTTTTCTACCTTTCCCTTCCCTTATGCTGTAAAGGAGTAGTATAATAGTAGCAACAAGCAGTACCGATTCAAGTACGAGAAGAATCGTTTCAACCGTCATGTTTCAATCTTCCTATTTCATGACTTTCGAAGATGTAGATTTTATCACCAACCTAAATGTCACACAACGTCACGTATCAAACTTTACACAGCGACCAGTGAGATTATGAATATCAATCCTATTTAATATACTTAGACCTTTATTAAGTTTACCCATCAACTTTGGTTCTTTTGGATTCATCTTCAATTCAATTGTCTTCACCCCATCGCTAATAAAAGCCTCGCCACCAAGCTGAAAAATCGATTCAAACAGTGTCTGCAATTCAAAATTTTCCTGGTTCTAACGTTTTCTGTGGTCGATAGCAGTAGCCCACCCTCACGTTGTATTAATCGTGGGCGACACTCCTTCTTCTTTGCGTCTCTGCGACTTTGCGTTAAATCAGAGGAACGCAAAGACGCGAGGGCGCAAGGGCGCAAAGGTTGGAAACCACAGAATCCATTAGAATCAGAAATTTTCATGGTCCATACATTTTGTCAAAAATAAACTGCATAGATTAATGAACGACATTTTAAAACGTGTCATGACCTGGTCCAGCTCTGTATCGATCATATAAACTTTATCTTTACCGCTAATTCGCTTCTCTTCCCTTAAATTCTTTGTGCATGTTTTCTGAAATTTTGTAATTTTCCCAGATTGCACACAGAGTCTTGATGTCGGCTTTTGGATCTTCCCGGATATTCTTTATTCATAACGAATCGTCCCTTCTGGCGTTGTATTCTCTGATTATAATTCCTTGGCGAGACCGACTACCGAAGTTAGAATGATGCCAATAACGATGCCCACGCTCAATTCAATATCTGCCATTGACGAGCACCGAATGTTAGTTTTGCTCTACTTTTTCGATTTTGTAGCCTTTTAGAGACAATTCGATCTGCTTGCTCACTGGAATGCCAGTATTGTCTCGTATTTTCTCCATTTTTTTCACGATCTCTTCTTCAATAGTGAAACATATCTGTCTTTTAGCCATAGATTAACACTGATTTACACAGATTGAGGTTTTTTATGCATATCTTTCAGAAAGACTGGAGATTGGGTTTCACCACATTTTTTGAAGTGGGTACCTGACGTCTCCGGTGTGGCAATCAAGAAGCCATCCATCTATACACCCACCCGGCTCATAACAACGCAACCGAGCTTATGATAGCCCCGTCGATTACAGTTTCTCTTGGATACACAACCAGTCCGGAGTCGGTGATTGAGTATGGTCGCATCGTCTCGTCGTGCTTCCCGCCGCGCATCTTCAGAATCTCAAGTGCCCTAACCCTGTCCCCGGACGAACGGAACATGTGTAAACGGATGACAACCTCTGCGAGATATTCCTCCACATTGAACATTCCATTGGACTCTGCCCCCGGACATATCTCGCTTGAGAGAACCGTTGTGCAGTCGAGGTTCTCGAGATTCTTGATCAATTCGAGTATCGCGAATCTGACCTGGAACTCGTTCTGAGCGATCTTGAGAGATGTTATCGAGTCGATGAATACACGTCTTGCACCGAGTTCGTTGACCAGCCGTTCGATCTGTGTACTTAAGGTTTCAATCATAACAGATCCTATGTCGACGTGTGCAGGCGATGTGCTGTCCTTGCGATCGGGGATATAATGTGCATAAGCGACCGGATCTGCCCGTATGATCCGTATCCGGTTCTCCTTGATCGTCCGCTCGACATCCCATCCGAACTGCCACGCATTCCTGATCGTACGTGCAGGGCTCTCCTCGAGCGTGACAAATATCCCGGGTTCGCCATGATCAGCAACACCCCGGTACAGATACTGAAGACCAAACGTCGTCTTTCCGCAACCCGGGCTGCCTGTGATCAGGATGACGTCCCCACTTGCGAAACCACCCCCGATCATCTCGTCGAGACCGGGAATGCCTGTTGTGATCCGATCTATCATGAAATATCAGCTCTTGCGACTGCGATACCACGTGCAGTGTTCTCGAGAAGTCTTGATGCAAGGTTCTGGTACTGCCATGCACCGAGCCCGCAATCAGGTCCGGCATAGCGTATCAGATCCCCGAACTGCGCATAAGCGTGGTTGAGCCGCTTTGCAATGACCTCCGGCGTCTCCATTGATGTTATGATCTCGTCCAGTCGCTCAGTCTCCTTCCACACGTTGATCTGGTACTTCTCGTTCAACTCGGCAGTCATGCCGAAGATGTCGGTTCGCGCAACACCGACACGCAGAAACGTATCGGACTGCATCAGATCCGTCTTATCGATCAGTTCAAGGTAATCCGGGTGTGCTGCGGATTCGACGCCGACTACATTGATCGAATCGGATTCGCATGCGAGTGTGTAGTGAATCGGCGAATGCAGGTGTATCTGCGTATCGACACGGGACGATTTCGCTGAAAGATTGAGCGCATGGATGATCTCGTCATTATCAAACATGATCTCGGGATTGATTCCGATGCTCGGCTCATCGATTGAGATCACCGCTACATCAAACGATGACTTCGCATGCAACGCATTCTTCACGAACCGGTCGACGCTTCTTGCAAAGAGGTTAAGTATGTCCGTATATGCGGTGCTGCCGAACTGGTTCAGGTACAGCTCGATTGGTCCGGTGATGCAGACCCTGATCTTCAACCGCTCCCCGACCTCCTCGAAGTAGTTCCTGGCAACCGGCTCGATCATTGATAGCTCGATTATCTCCGCGCAGGACTCCTTCACGAGAAATGGCTTATCGTTACAGGTCGGATCGTTGATGCTCCGCAGGAATTGCTGGTTCATGTCCTGGAACTGCGGGTACGTCGGAACCTCTACGCCGGAATCGATCTTCTGGCGCATGGCATCGCAGATGGTTGCGACCAGCTCGGGATCTGTGTACTGTTCGTCTGCGAATGCCTGTTCCACACGGTCTTTCGCCCCCTCCGGCAGTGGATAACTCCCGATCTCATCGAATACGATATCCATACTATCGTCTTATGCGATTACAGTGATGTAAATATATCGCATAATTTTAAGTACCCTGCCACGGATTCAGATTTATGAAGGAACAGACCGAAGTCCGCAATCTCAAAGAGGGCAGATATGTGATCATTGATGATGAAGTGTGTGTAATCAAGAGTATTTCAAAGTCAAAGCCGGGAAAACACGGTTCCGCCAAAGCGCGGGTCGATACAATCGGGCTGTTTGATAAGCAGAAGCGATCACTGGTGCAACCCGTGTCAGCCAAGATATTCGTGCCGATCGTCGAGCGGAAGAGTGCGCAGGTTCTCTCGATCTCTGGCAACGTCGCTCAGCTGATGGATATGGCTGAGTACAGCACACTCGAACTCCCGATCCCTGATGAGTATAAGGATCGCGTGGTTGAAGGAAGCGAGATTCAGTACATAACCGCACTCGGCAAGATGCGAATCGATATGCGCTGATGTTTAAGCGCCCCATCTTCGCGGACGCACACTCAACTTACGAAGACGCCCGTTTCGTGATATTCGGCGTTCCCTTCGACGCCACTTCATCCTTCCGATATGGCAGCCGCGATGCGCCTGATGCCATACGGAAGGCAAGTTACAATTTTGAGACGTACAACGAGTTTTACGATATTGATCTCGCGAATCTGCAGATACACGATTCAGGCGACATCGATGTAGGTATCGAGTCTGGTCTTTGCGCTGATGATATGCTCTGCATGGTGCGAGACGCCACCGCGATGATTCTTGCCGACTCGAAGATTCCGATCGCACTCGGCGGCGAGCACACGCTGAGTTGCGGCTGCATCAGAGCGTTCTGCGATGCACCCCATTGCGACAGTGACAGTATCGGTGCAATCATCCTTGATGCGCATCTCGATCTACGACCCGAGTATCTCGGGCTGAAACATTCACATGCGTGTGTTTCAAGGAACGTAATCGACGATCTGACTGATAAATGCGCTCTCATCGGTGTGAGGAGCGGATCATCCGGAGAGTACACGTATGCAAGGGAAAAGGGAATCCTCTACAGTTCCGCAGACGATGTAAACGACTGCGGGATGGAACCCGTGATCCAGGGGGCAATCGATGCGCTGCACGATTGTGGCGCCACGAGAATCTACCTCTCAATTGACATTGATGTGATCGATCCCGGTTATGCGCCCGGTGTTGGCAATCCCGAGCCGTTCGGGTTGAGCCCGCGGGATGTTCGCACCGCAATACGGGTGGCTGCGCCGTATATGTGCGGTCTTGACATCGTCGAGGTCAATCCCGGCTACGATCATGGAGAGAGTGCGATTATTGGCGCACGGCTGGTTCGGGAGTTTATTGCGGCGAAGAGTGTTTAGATCTCTAAAATCCGAAGTAGTTTCCTCGGACGTCTACCGATACTGTTTTCGTGGTAACAAAGAAAATTAGAATGAAAATTGAAAACGTGTGCGTACGATGCATAATTTCCGTGTCAGGAAACTACCCTGGATTTTGGAATTAGATGGGGTGTACATGTTTAGCGGCACTGTCTGGAAATCCAGTGATTTCCGTAATGGTAGTTGGATGTGCAACAACGCAAAAGACGCGAAGATTGAGATCGGCAACACTCTTCGCGTCTCTGCGTTAAATCAGAGAAACGCCAAGACGCGAAGGCGCAAAGGATGAATAAGTCTCTTCTGACATCTTTTGAAAACCACAGAATCCATCAGAATCAG
>JAYEFS010000262.1:0-2747 GCA_034658695.1 Methanobacteriota archaeon
CACTCATCGATATTTGTGAAACACGCCGTATTCAGCACGCCATTTATCCATTGTCTATTGCGGACGGGGTGACAAAAAGGAACAAAAATGGGATCAATATAACGGGCTGGATGAACGTCTTTTCATCAGCCCAGGATAAACCCCTGAGAGTATCCCAAATTAACACAGAAATCGTGTGGAAATCTGTTGCAATCATGCAGTTCCCACGAACACCCTACCAGCAGATCCCCTCGTAAAGACCCCGATCCAGCGAGACCATCCGCCTGCCATCGATCACGACAATCTCTTTCATCGCATCAAACTCCTGATCCAGCGATCCGAACTCATCCCACTCAGTCATGATCAGGCACGCGTCAGAACCGCTGAGCGCATCCCCTGCACTTTTGCAGTATTCGATATTGGAAAAGACTTTTCGCATATTCCCTGCTGCGAGCGGATCATAAGCAGCGACCGTTGCGCCCCGATTCAAGAGTTCCGTAATAACAGGTATCGACCGTGTCTCGCGTATGTCATCGGTATCGTTCTTGAATGCGAGTCCGAGAACCGCAATTCTCTTGTTGCGCAGATCGCCGACTCGCTCTGTGAGCAGTTCTATCATACGCATCGGCTGCTCCTCATTGACCTCGATTACCGCGTTCAGCAGAATCGGGTCATATCCAAGTTCTTTTGCCCGCCCGATCAGTGCTTTCACGTCTTTTGGGAAGCATGACCCGCCAAATCCGGCGCCCGCGTTCAGGAAGTGTTTCGAGATCCGGTAATCCTTCCCGATTGCTGCCATTACCTCGTAAACATCGATTCCGAGTTTCTTGCAGACGTTTCCGATCTCGTTTGCAAACGATATCTTTGTTGCGAGAAACGAGTTGTTTGCGTACTTGATCATCTCTGCCGTTCTGGTATCGGTGAGCGTGATCTCGCAGGAGATATTCTCATATAGACTGGCTACTGTGCCCGCGGCACGCGTATCGCCGCCAATCACGATCTTATCCGGATTCATGAAGTCGTATACCGCTTTTCCTTCCCTCAGAAACTCTGGATTCATCGCAATCCCGACATCCGCCCCTCTTGCCTCGCCGGTCCCTCGTATCCCCCCTGCCCCGACGAGTGGAGCAACCACCTCATCCGTTGTTGCCGGGACGACCGTGCTCTTGACAACAACGACATGGTACTGTTCTCTGCCAGCCAGCGCCAGCGCATCCCCGATACTCTTTGATGCCGAGCGGACGATTGAGAGATCGATATTCCCATCTTCGTCGGATGGCGTTCCCACGCAGATGAAGGTTACATCTGAGCTGGAGATTGCATCGTTGTAATCGCTCGTTGCGCGCAAACGCGTCCCTGCATGTTTCTTCAGAAGTTCGGAGAGACCTGGTTCGTAAATCGGCGAAATCCCCGCGTTGATCTGCGCAACCTTCGCAGAATCAATGTCAACAGAGACCACGTTGTGACCGAGTTCCGCAAAACACGCGCCCGTTACCGTTCCGACATAACCGGTGCCGATGATTGAGATGTCCATGAGGTTCACTTAACCCTGATTCCTAATATCTCTTTCACACGCCGAAACCATCCTCTCACCATCTGCGCTGCAAATATCCTCGGCGGAGTGCGTTTTCCGTGGACTCTGGTCTTCCCGTCACGGATCGCATCCAGAACTGCGGGCAGGTTAGGTTCTGCCGCAATCTCGGTCACAGCGTACCCGATCATTGGAACAGCGTGCGCATCGCTCCCGGAAACTGCCGGTATCCCCATCTCCAACGCCACCCTCCCTGCTTTTCGGTTCGCCTCCTTTGTTATAAACCGCGAGTTGAAGATCTCGACAGCATCCACATCCAAGCCCGAAAAATCCCCGATTCCGTGACTCAGCCGCTTGAACGGGTGCGGCACCACAACGACGCCTCCGAGCTTGCGTATGTGTGCAATAGTCTCCTCCGGCGTCTTTTTTGCCGGGATATCCTCACGCACTCCAAGAGCGATGATGTGCCCCTTCGTCGTCGTTATCTCGACTCCGGGAATCACAATCAGCGGGAGATTGAGTTTCTTTGCCCGTTCTTCGCCAGCAAGCCCCCCCTTTACGGTGTCGTGGTCACAGATCGCAATCCCGTCAAGACCGATGTCCACGGCATGTGCAAGTATCGAGTCGATCGGTGATCCGGAGTCCCTTGAATGGGCGGAGTGGATGTGAAGGTCGAAACGCATGTTGATCGTAGTCTTGTGCGAGAGGGTATAAGCATGTATCGATCAGGAATCCGGGATTTTTTGTGACCAGCATCAATTTGAGGCACTGAGAATCTGTGGCTTTTTAGTTTCTTCTGGGTGGATTCGGGTCATGGGGATGATCTACCGAACTGTCGATCCAATGAGCTGTTTCAGAATGGCGGCTACCGCCACTGTTTTGAGACTTTTACGTACCAAGTATCCTGCGCAATAGCAAAAGACTTATAGTGGAAGCAGTCCCGAAGATTCAATCATGAGGAGTAGAATTCTGGTGTTAATCATTCTGTCAATAGTTATCAGCGGCTGCGTAGATCAGAAAGCGACCCAATCAGAACCATCTCACGTGGAACAACCCGAACTACCCCCGCCAAAACCAACCGATGAACCAACTGATCAGGCTAAACTCGAAACAGAACCAATCGACCTGTCCGGCGCCGCAACAGGGACCCTGGATTTCACCAGATATTACTCGCTGCAACCGCTAAGTATCGATCTGAAGGTTCCCGGGTACGATTTGCCGCTGCAGACAGATCAGA
>JAYEFS010000263.1:0-2741 GCA_034658695.1 Methanobacteriota archaeon
ATGAACTGAACCAGGGGATGACTCATCCGCTCCCGGATACTACCCCGCGAACCAGCCAGAGTTTGTATCCACTGTTGCATCTGTTTTATCATCTGGTTCTGGCTGGGGAATTGTTCCGGAAAGTTTCCGGAAAAGGCAGCAGATTGGTTCTGGAACCGACCGAACGTATCCAGGCGTATGGGGAATTGAAGCTCACAGAGAGATATTTCTTCCTGCTGGAGACTTTCTGGATAGACACTGACTGGAAAAAACTCCAGGAGGCATGTTTTGGGGGTCCCTCCGTGTATAGCGTTCACGATGTTCTGGGATATCTGAGTGAACAACGACCCGGGGTAACAATTCATCTAAGAGGCGAAAAAGTTTCTGATATGTTCCAGATGCTCTGGAATTGGGAATATTTCATACTCTATTTCTCCTTCTTCGGATTCTGGGTGGCAACTCGCGATGAGGTGTTGATGACACGGTATTGGCCTAAACGTTCTTTTCAAGCAGGAACGATAACACCTTTGAATTTTGGGGTGACCATGGCAGAGGTCTTAAGGGAAGCAAGGAATGTGTTCTACTGGAATCTGCCACATCGTCGTGAATTCGGCGAATGGAACGCCATACCCGGATCTCCGCTCCCTGGCGGAGACCCGGTAACACCTTTTGAGCTGGATCCGGAGCGAAAAAGGTCAAAAGCACCCATTGAGGTGGATAAAGGAAAACCCGGGGACCCATTCTTCATACCCTTTATCCCACTTTTTGCAGAGGGAGAATTGCAAAAAACGCTTCCCCGCGAAGGAGTTGAATTTGTGGATGGAACTTATGTCTTCAAGGTGGCTCTGGATAAGAACATTTGGAGGCGCATTGAGATATCTGCAGACCACACCCTGCTTGACCTTCATCGTTCTATCCAGAAAGCCTACAATTTCGATGATGACCACCTTTATTCATTTTTTATGGACGGCAAACCCTGGTCTTGTGAACAATTTGTCTCCCCTTATGACGATGATGGTCCGTATGTAGATGAGGTTAGTATCGGCGAGTTAGGGCTACGTATAGGGCAGAACATTCTTTATCTGTTTGATTACGGCACTGAATGGCGTTTTCGAGTAGAATTGGAAGAGATACGAAGAGTTGGTCATGAACCACGCACACCCAAAATCATCGAGAAGATGGGAGAAGCACCAGAACAATATGAATACTACGAGGAATGATATGTCAATTTCCCTTACAGGGATGCGGCAACATCATATACGATTCGGAGCGTTATGCGAAATGCCGCCTGGCAGTTGGATGTGGCAAGATACTGGACAAGAATTGCGTTCTCAGAGTTGCGGCAGATGAGTTTGCTTCGAAGGTACGCAAGCTATCGAGTCCTCTCGAGATCGCCATAGTAGGTTCCGTTGCCGGAGGCGACCCTTATCCCGATGATCTTGATCTGGCTATCATCATCAGCAACACAGACGAGATCGCAACCATAGCGAAGTATGCCAGACAGATGAGCAGGCATTATCATGGCTGGGAGGTCTTTCTCTTCGATTGCGACCTCTCTTTGATGGGCATGATCTGCCACCGCAGGGAGTGCCCGGGACAGTCAGTCGAGTGCTACGATCCCGGGTGTGGTGAGCCACCGCACGTGAAGGTGAATCCCGAGTTTGAATACGACGAGAAGATATTTCTAACCTCGCCCATCAATGTCCTCTATACGTCTTTTGAAACGAGTCGTTTACTTGCACGCAAGGATGAGCTAGGTATTGTTGAATCACGGAGCTATCCTGTACTGGAGGATATCACAATAGAGTGCGTACGTTGCGGCGAAACATTCGTGTTCACTGGTGCTGAACAGAAATGGTACCTGAAACGGGGGCTCAATCAACCCAAACGATGTCCGGATTGTATAGCACAGGACTATGAGGGTTAAAGGGGTTTCTGGAGAGGATATAATGGTGACTGACCCGGATAGGATGCGGCTGTGGACGATTCAGACAAAAGAAACATGGGAACGTGCAGAGAAATCAGGAGTGCTCGAGTTTAACGAAATTGCGGATAAGGAGATTGATGATTGGTTCAGACCTGCCTATAACTGGATGGTTGGACAACTCGAAGAACGGGTGAAAGACTATCCGTGCAACAAATATCCGATATGGGCCTGGCAGCACCCAAAACCCGATCTGCGGCGAAGCGGGCACTTGCCTCGTGATACAATGGGGGTGCGAGTGGAATTTCTTGCTGACACTGATAGGGTATTGCTATCAGACTTTGCAGCCTGGCACGCTGTACTCAATTGCTGGTATCTGTCTTTGTCAGAGAAGGAAAGTGATAATTGGGACGAACGCTCTGAAATGGTAGGCGTAAAAGGAGGCTGGGATAATTGGCAGCCACCTTCACCGTTTAAGGAAGAGATCTTGAAGAGTTGGGAACGAATCTTCGATCAGGAGCTTTTGAGCAAGCACTCGGAATGGATAGGCGGAGAGACGATACAAGCCTGCATCGAAAAGATATATGTAAATGAAGTGATAGATGTGACCTATTTTAAAGCGAGATAAACGCGGCGTAGAACCAGGCGTATCTGGATTTAGCTTCACTTTCACACAAATTTGCTCTGCTGCCGCTCTGCGACTATGCCCACACCATAATCGAGGCGGTGCGCAAGAACAACGGCGATGGAAAGCAGATGCCGCTTTTTGAGTGCACCGAAGAGATCCCGTCGCTGCGTTGGATTATGTATTTTTAACGGGGGGGGGGTTTCGGAATAA
>JAYEFS010000264.1:0-2737 GCA_034658695.1 Methanobacteriota archaeon
AAGAAAAACCAGTAGCAATCGGTTCAATCCAATTGGAAAGATGCTTTCGCTCCAGTACTAAAATGAAACAAAAATGGGACCAATTCAGTACGGGGTATACACATCCTTTCATCACCCTATTTGTTACCGCAAGGGATGCGACAATGGCAGAGAGGAAATTATATATGAAAAGAGGGAAGTGATGTGTGATATGCGAAGAGTGAAAATCGAAAGCATGGAGGATATGGAGTCACTTCCGGAAGGGGAATGGGTGGAGGTACCTGAAGGACTGCATGCAAAGTTTGTTTACAGCGTAGACCGCGAGAATAATAAGCTGACGATTGCACTTCCAGAAGAGGTCGCTAAAAGGATCGGGAATCGGTTGTGTGCAACGTTTGATGGTGGGAAGATCGTTATCAGTGAGTTACTGGAGTAAGGGGCGGATGGCGCAGATGCTGTCAAATTCTACCGTATTTTCGGATTGCGGGGATCGTGACCGAAACAGATATCCTCACAGAGGCGACCGCAACATACCATCCGAAGGCGGGCGGAATCCACCCGCGGGAAGCAGCCAGCACCACGCAGCCCACATCGCGCCAGTCATCAGAAACGCAATCAAGTCAGCAGGAGACACACAGATCGACGGCATCGCATTCTCGCAAGGACTCGGGATTGGGATTAGGATTGGGACCCTGTCACAAGACGGTTGCAACAGCAGCCCGCCAAGAATCATTGCTCTGATTGACGTGCTATGCGTTGTCGGCGTTAGCAGGATCAGACGAAGGTTTAACTGATGCACAGGAAAGACTTTTTACCCACGCAATGGCAAAAGAAAGGTGGAGGTATAACAAGATGTCAAAAACAATCGAGGTTATGTATGAAAAAGGCGTGTTTAAACCGTTACAAAGAGTCGATTTTCCTGAGAAAACTAAATTGAGGCTGAGGATAGAATCAGAAGGGCTGTATGGGGTAATTGAGGATTTATCCGGGATGTTTGGGGATATGAAAGAAGACCCGTTAAAAACTCTACTGGAGAATAGAAGATAGATGATAGTTTTCGATACTTCAATCTACATAGATGCTCTGGTCACAGCGACAGAGAAAAGAAATGCTCACGCAAGGGAGATTGTCAAAATAGCAACCAACCAAAATTTTGATGTGTTTGAGCCGAGAACATTTATCGTGGAACTGGTTGGAGTTATGAGCAGGTTTAAGAGAAGGGTTGAAGTGAAAAGAGTTCTTAACATCCTGAATTTTATTAATGTTGTGTCGGAAAATGAACTTTTTGAAGTGGCATTAGACATAGCTTTTGAGACCCATTGCAGAGCCATAGATTCCTATTTCATTGCGACTTCTGAGCTAACCGATTCGATTTTGATCTCCAATGATAAAATCATGGTCGACAATGCTAAAAAATACGGACTCAAAGCATATTATCTGATAGAAGAAGTGGATAAAGTTCTGATGGAACTGAGATAAGGAATTACGGATTCACTTTTCTGGGTTCGGTCGAGACGTGAATGGGCGCCGTTCTCGTCTGGCACGCCTGGCTCATGATAGGAAACTACGATATCATGATCGATGCGAACCGAAACGGCGTCTACAACGCATCCATAGATGGGCTGGACAGCGCATCTGCGCCCGCGGCATGAACTTACACACAACTGAAGCGCAAGAGTCCAGCCACCCATCCTGCCAGATCACACAAAGCAGACGTGTCCACAGGCGCAAGCGCTTGAACCGCCACAACACCTTCACCACCCACCCCCACCATAACACACCAGAACAATGCACAAAACCATCCTCGAATCGAGGGCACTGCATGGAACCTCGCAGCAGGGAATCGTGACCGAAGAGGGCGTCCTCGCAGAGGTGACCGCGACGTACCAGCCAAAGACCGGCGGCATCCACCCGCGGGAAGCCGCGCAGCACCATGCCACCCACATCGCATCCGTGATCAGGAACGCGATTAAGTCAGCAGGCGATGTGGAGATCGACGGCATCGCGTTCTCACAGGGACCAAGCATGAGACCGTGCCTGAGGACGGTTGCAACAGCAGCCCGCGCTCTCGCACTCTCGCTCGATGTGTCCTTGATCCTTGACCGGCGTCCACCACTGCGTTGCACACCTCGAGATCGGCAGGTGGCAGTGCGGAATCGATGATCCGGTGATGCTCTATGTGAGCCGGCGCAAACTCGCAGGTGCTTGCGTATCGCCAGAGGCGACGATGCTCAATCTTGAAAATGTTAACACCGCATTACCGGGGCGGCAGATACCGGATATTTGGGGAGACGCTTGACATCGGATGGGCTGGGCAGCAGATCGCTCGGCTTTGTTGTGATCGGCATGCCATCAGTACCAGTTCCGGCAGTCGCCCCTATCGGAATCATCGGTCTGATCGGTCTGCTGTGTAGTATCGGGACGTTCATGATTGGAAGAAGGTTTAACTAACCCGTTTCCCGCTCTTTTTTGTTCTCTGGCGTCTCGCGTGAAAGTGTTCCAAAATCACGCACAATTGACCGCCAACACATCTTCATTAAGGTTCTTTAACCAAATTCCTTCCGTGTCTCTCCGCATTTTGCGCACCTGTACACCGTGTACTTCTTGTGCTCTTTTAAGAGTTCGAACTCGTGGTCACATTCTGGTGCCTCTATTGCGGCTGTTTCCTCTTCTGCCAGTGCAGGCATCCCAAGCAACTCTCTGATTCGTGAATCGGTATCCTTCTTCCACTCACGAGACTCGTCCAGGCGCCTGTACG
>JAYEFS010000265.1:0-2726 GCA_034658695.1 Methanobacteriota archaeon
GAGATTATACCCTCGCTCGTGGCTGATTTGTATTGTGAAGAGATGATGTAGATGTTTACGAAACGGCAAAGAAACAGTCCATCGCTTGCATGCGTTTACAATCATAGCGGGAATTGCTGGCATTCGATGATCTTCCCGACGGTATCAGAGTTGGTTACCAATCCTCCACAGAATTTCAGGTGTGGATGTTAAAATGGTATCTGTTTCCGTGATGCAGAAAAGTTCATTCACCACAACACTTAAGTATGATTAAATCAAAATACGTGCGCTCACGATATTGGGTATGGTACGTAGAATTGTTAATTTGTCAGGTGCCGGGCTGGACGCTCACCAAACCGGATAACCGATTTGGTATTTCGGTGAACAGATGTGTCGCTCAGCGGTGGCTTTCGACGAATTCGCGATTCTCAACACTAGACACAAGGGGATAGAAAAATGAAAAACCAGTTTACAATGGCGATAACACGAGTGATGCTATTGTCGCTCGTAACAGTTGCAACTCTTGCTTTTGCATCTGCAGTAACCCTCGACCCCGATCTCGGGGATGAACAATTGTCACCTGACAATCACTTCAGAATCTACTACACGAATAATTGTACCGATCACCCCCTCAAATGCGTAACGGATGCTACTGCTACCACTTTAGGAGGCGACTTAGCGCATATTCGTACTACCTATACCGATCCAGGCGGTGATTTCCAGTTCAACGACCCGACCCGGGGCACGACGATGCCCGTACTGATTCATCCGTGCGGCGCACTCGGTATGGCTTGGACCGATGGGTGGATCGAACTTGCCCCCGGAATCTTCGGGGATCCACTTACATCGAGAAAAACCCCTCTGCACGAGGTGCTTCACCAGGTGCAATGGACTTATGGTTGGGGGTGGAGCGGTTTCGTGCTCGAGGGAACCGCACGGATGATGCAGGATAAGGTATATGACGATCTTGATCAGAGCTGGGGCACCGAGATGGGGGCATATTTCGACGAAGCCAATTGGTTCTTAGATACTTCCACAGACAATACACTGATCGATCAATCATATTCAGCCGGTCTCTTCTGGACATATTTCACAGAACAGTACGGAGCAGTCACTACCGAGCCTCAGGTGGGTGTGGATGCGGCGCGCGTCGTTTTCGAGCATTATGGCGGTGGCTCTGACGACATCCAGCGCATAAATTCCGCACTGGACGATCTAAGCACGGGCACAACGTTTCAGGACGTGTTCATGGATTTCATCGTGGCGAATTACGCGAAGGATCTGACAGGCACCTCAGTTACTGCAAGATACCAATACATAGACGATGACAGACAGCCAGGCGCGTACAATAGACCGGCTTTGACACTGGACCGGGACATGGCAGCCGGAGACGTCTTCTCTGCAACGGATGAGCTTCGGGCATGGTCTGCAAAGTATTACGAGGCTCGTCCGGGCGCAGATGTTCCAATCATAAGTGTCGAGTTCCATCAACCGGACGCGTCAGCGGTTACGCTCGTGTACAACCTCCTCGTAATAAAAGACGACGACCTCGTGATGGACGTCTGCGAGTTCGACGTGATGGGCAGGGATTTTGTAAGAAGCATCGTTAACAGAGATTATGACCAGGTGGTTGTTGTGGTCGGAGCTCTTGATCATCCGGCAGCATTCAGGTACACCGCGAGCACAGGTGGGGGCATCCCAACATTGAACATTCTGTGGCCACAGACAGGAGATCGTGCCCAGGTGGATGCAGATGACCTCAATACGTTCCATGTTCATCTGGAGGTCGTTGGACCTGGAGGGGTGGTTCTGAGCGGTCTTGAACCGGATGACTTCGATGTAACCGTGGATGGAACCGACTTTGGAGTCATAACCGGGCACGAGGTGATGGGACAGTACTGGCTCGTTGTTCAGCCAGAGGATCTCGGGGTCGGGATATATGACCTGGAGGTCAGTCTCTCTGCAGGAACCCTTTCGGATACTGAAGTAAACGCTGTTAATTTTAGCGACATGGTGAACGCAGACACGGTGATTGTCGTAGACCGGTCAGGAAGCATGCTTGAACCCGACTGGAATAGTCCGTACTGGGAGGAGCCGGACCCCACAGACAAGATATACGGTGCAATAGACGCAGCCAAGCTGTATGTGAACAGCTTCAGAGGTGGGGATAAGATCGGGCTCGTCTGGTTCAGCGACGACGCCGACACATCAAAGACTCTCAGGAACTTCAATGAGGCAAACCGTGCAGACTTCATACGCGAGATCGACACCTTCGACGAGGACGAGAGTGGTGCGTGGGGGGCGACCTCGATAGGCGATGGTCTCTGGAATGCACAGGACGAGCTGGACGGACGTGGCGCTGCCGATCACGACTGGGCGATCATTCTCCTGAGCGATGGCAAAGAGAATCGAGATCGGTGGATTGCTGATGTAGTGTGTGACGGGTGCAAAATAGACTACTGTGACTGGGATGACTGCGATCCAGATAAGGTCAAAACAACAATCCATACGGTGGCATTGGGTTCAGATGCAGATCGTGAGAAATTGGAAGACATCGCGGATAAGACCGGAGGGCGGTTCGAGTACGCAATAGAACCTCACAGCGGCGATCTGCCCAACGATCTTGCAGATATATACCGACTATTCGCAGAGAGCATTCTGCTGGAGCAGCGCATTGCAGCGATTCGGGGTACATATTCGATGGAACCCCCGCATCCGATTCACACCATAAACATGGAATCCGGAGC
>JAYEFS010000266.1:0-2719 GCA_034658695.1 Methanobacteriota archaeon
CCACGTGATATTCCATGCCATTGTTATAGGCGCTGTATGTGATTTGATTTCTGTTAGGGTGCTGGTAATTTCTGGATGGGCTCCCCTCTTCCGTAAAGTTTATATAAAATGATTACTCATAATGATAATGATAATGTAAAAGGTTTCTGTATCGGTTCCAACCTGCAGAATCCGAACCACATCAGCGGCTGGCGCATCGGCTCAGCGGGGGCGTGCCGATTACACAGCCGAAATACAGCAAAGGGGGCAAACACAATGGGTAACCACATGCTAACAATGATCATAGCGATATCGATCATATCGCTGGCAAATATCTGCACGGTTTCGGCAGATTCAGATGATACGCATGTATCACAGGTCGAATTTGAGACAATCGATGACATACAGGATGCAATAGACGCAGAAGGGGGTAACTGGACCGCAGGCACAACGTCCGTATCCGAACTAACTGTAGAGGAGAAGCGGCAATTATGCGGCGCAAGAATGGGCGATGTTCCGGAGGATGCGCAGTTGATGCGCTCACCTCTGCGGGGTGGCGTCAGTTGTGACGCATTCAACTGGTGCAACAAGGATGATGCGAACTGGATGACCCCTGTCAAAAATCAGGGAATGTGCGGAAGTTGCTGGGCGTTTAGCGCACTCGGTGTCGTTGAGGCAGTAATCAACATCCAATTCAACGATTCGGACAGGAACATCGATCTATCAGAGCAGCATCTCGTATCCGATTGCTGCAGTGCCGGAAGTTGCAGGGGCGGATGGCCAGACCAGGCTCTTAAGTATGTCCGAGACACGGGAGTGCCAGAGGAGAGTTGTTCCCCGTACACCGGCGGAGACTGCGCATGTACGCCATGCCAGGACTGGGCAGAGAATCCGTGGAAGGTCGTGAAGTATGAGTATGTGTCAGCCACTACAGACTCATTCAAATATGCTCTTCAGACGTATGGTCCGCTATCTGTCGTGCTGTCGGCACCGGACGACTGGTTCTACTACAGCGGAGGGGTCTACGAACCTGTGTGGTCGGACTCCGACGGGGTCGGATGGGCAAACCATGCCGTTATACTGGTCGGCTGGAATGATTCCGAGGGTTGCTGGATCATCAAGAACAGTTGGGGCACGGGCTGGGGCGAGCAGGGTTATGCAAGAGTCCTGTACGGGGATCTCGAGAAGTATAACTATGCGTATGCCGTTACCGGCATTGTGCATGGCGACTGCGGAAACCCGAGCATCCATGTCGAACCTGTTAAGATCAATGTGACGATGTCTGAGGGTGATTGTAGTTTGGCGAACCTGACAATCCGAAATTACGGGGATGCACAACTTACGTACACGATAACCGATAATGCAAGCTGGCTAACACCAGCCCCGACAAGCGGCACGATCGAGCCCGGTGCTCTGACCAGTGTCGTTGTGTCGTTCAACGCAACTGACCTCGAAGCTAACAGTTATAATAGAGAGATCGAGATCGAGAGCAACGATTTGAATAATGCGACAGTGATAATTCCGGTGGCTCTGAAAGTCACAACCGCGAACCAGCCGCCGATTGCATCAGCTTCAACAAGCCAGGAAAGCGGGACTGCACATCTTACGGTGTTGTTCACTGGCTCAGGGGAGGACAGTGATGGCGTGATCACCTCGTACGAATGGGCATTTGGCAATGGCGGGAGTTCGACATTGCAGAACACAAGTCATACTTATGACAGTCCGGGTACGTACACGGCAACGCTCACAGTGACCGATGATTGTGGGGCAACCGGATCAGACAACGTGACCGTCACCATATCCCCTACACTCGCAACGCCACCGAACATCACATCCTTCGCCCCCACGTCACCCATGAGTGAGATAGAAGGGGCGACTCGAACCTTCAGGATAACGATTGACCAGCAGGCAAACGTGAGCTGGCTCATGAATGGGACTGTTGTAGGTGGCGATACCGGTGTGGCTGAGGCGAATTATACGAACACGAGTGCGGCTCTCGGTGTCTGGAATATCTCGGCTGTTGTTAAGAGCACAAACGGAACCGTTGTGCAGACGTGGATCTGGAATGTAACGTCAAGAGTTCCGGGCGATGTGAACGGTGATGATAAGGTTAACATCGGAGACGCGGTCTTACTCTTCAACTGGGTCTCGTTCCCGAATGAAAGGGGCGTGACTTATGTGCTCAGTGAGCCGGAGAATGCAGATGTGACTGGCAATGGTAAGGTTAACATCGGTGACGCGGTACTGCTCTTCAACTGGGTCTCGTTTCAGGGCGAGCGAGGGGCGACGTACGTTCTGAAGTGAGATGAGGGGGAAATCCCTTCACTCGTTCTCTTTTTTGGAATGTGTTTAGCTGAGACAAAAAATCACGAAATTACACGAGATTACATGAGATTAACACAGAAATCTTGTGGAAATCTGTGTAATATTGTGGTTAGCTAAACACGTACTAATTATGGAATGACATTTTGTTTGTCGCACACTATCAGTACATTATGCAAATAATTAATGCAATATAACTTAGAAAAGTGACATGTTTTTAAAGAAACACTATCGCAATTTTATCTTTTTTTGCTGTTTCGGGTCGTTGATGCCCGAGAGAATTTTCAAAATGAGGTACGTGTTTAGCTAACCATAAGATCACACGGATTTTCCTGGTTCCGACGTTTTCTGTGGTCGATAACAGTAGCTCGCCATCACGTTGTAGCAATCGCGGGCGCCACTCCTTCGTCTTTGCGAC
>JAYEFS010000267.1:0-2716 GCA_034658695.1 Methanobacteriota archaeon
CAAGATCACCTGTGATGTTGGCATGCACACTTGCGAGAAAACCTGCCCTGTTGATGATCGGTACGCCTGATGTCACGTTCACACCACCTGTGAGGTGACAGCTTGCACATTCACTGGCTGTTGCTGCTTTCAGGTTGCTTGCATGGAAGTCCGCTGAAACCTGATTATCTGTCGAATGGCAGACGTAGCAGCCGTCCGCTGCATTTGTGCAGTCCGTTGTGTTTCCGTGCGTGACCTGTGGGGCGTCACCCCACCTTGCGCCGCCTGCAGAATCGCAGTGGCAGACGCTACAGTTCGTAGTCGGTGTGACCAGCCCTGCCACATCCCCATAGTGCGAGGTATTCGAGAAGACCGTGTTTCCGAGAACCCTCTCCGCGGTATCGTTGTGATCTGTGTCGATGCTCCTGATGTGGCAATCAACACACCGCCCCGCACCTTCCACATTGGTCTTGAGTGTTGTTGAGTTCGGCTGGTGCGCGTATATCCGCGGAGGCAGGCTGTTTGGCGGATAGCCTGATGAGATCCATGTCTCGCCATAATTGGTCGAAGTGTTCCATTCACTGCTTCTGGCGTGGCAGTCCTCGCATGTCCATGGCTTCTTGCTCGGATCCACGATCCCGTTCCGATCGCCCATCCCCTGCGGCTCCATGCCGTCACTCTGGTGACAGCCCCAGCACGCCTTTGATCGCGGATCGATGTCAGTCACGATTCCGATTGTGTTGTTGATCACGTTTGCGTGAATGCCGTGAGCAATTGAGGTTGCATTGACCAGCGACTGGACGCCGTACGGGTTGCTCCCGCCCATGTCGTCGTGACACATCGTGCAATTCGGACCTCCACCTGCGTAGAGCGATCTGTTGTGGAAGTGCGGGACAGTAGTCTCGTTTACGCTCCCGAGATAGTCAGGGAGCACATGGCAGTATGTGTAGCACTCTGAGAGGTTGCTTGTGTCTGCGCCATACATCCTCCCGCTCACGTTCGGTGCATTGCCCCAGACCAGCCCGTTTGTTGAGTTGCAGTGGCAGTAGAGGCAGTTAGGTGTGTCGAAGAGTGAGTTTGCAATTCCAAATGCCCCTCCTTGTGATCTATTCAGTCCGTAGTGCGAGACATTTCCCCTTGTCGTGGTGCCGGTGTAATCAACGAAACCCAGTGTCAAACTGGCACCCGTGCCATACTTCCACACCTTGAGCTCGCCTATGTACGAACTCGGAGGAACGCTTGGAGCATGGCAGTCCTCGCATGAGCCGTTTGTGCCGACATTGGTCTGGATGTAGACTGACCCGGCTCCTTTGGTGGTCGGACCGTGGTTGTCGATTGCGGCAACCAGTCCCTTCGTGTGTGGCGGCTGACCATCCTCGGGTCCATGGCACTTCGGGCACTTGTACGGGTTCATCGCCCGGTCAGGATGGAAATTAGGAGCTGGAGGCGTTCCGTTGGTGCTGTGACATGCCCAGCAGATCGCGTTGTCGGTTGAGATGTTTGCGATCTGTAGAGCGGTGTACTCGCGATCTTGGAGCCATTCAGTGAAGGTTCTCGTAGTTCCCTGAAGAGTGCTACCAGTGCGGAACGCGCCGCTCAGATTGGTGTGCATTGCAAGTTTCATCGCGGTTAAGTTCACGATCGGGCGGATCGGAGGTTCGCTGTATGCGGAAGCATCGTTGTCATGGCACTCAACGCAGCCAGCTCCGCCCGCGGGAGTGTAGTTGACGTATGTGCGGTAGGTGAAATATTTAGTCTGAAGATTGAAGCCGACATGGCATCCACCACAACCACTCGAAGAATAGAAGCCACCACCCTGATTTAATGTTGGATTCGACCAGTTCGCCAGACCCAATACCTCCCAGTTCGTCTTGCCATCAGGATATGTCTCGCTCGGCGGCGTGAGGTTGGTTACGTATGTGTAGTTGAAACCGCTGCCATCCAGTGCCGTATATCGTGTTGTTGCCGGATTATCGCTGCCGTGCGGATTGTGGCAGGAATAGCAGTTATAAGTAGAATGACTGAACCCGGTCCCTTGCGGAGAGTGGATGTTTATGGGGCTATTGGAACTGTTGAATCCTGCAGACCACCCGTAATACTCATCCCGAAAGTTCGTCTGATTGGTGTAATCCTGAAGATGTGTATCGCCTTCATCTACCATCTTCGCCACAAGCTTCTCCTCAAGGTGACACACAAGGCAGAGCGCATAATATGATGAGTTATACCCTGACTCCGATTTACCGGTATCCGGATTAGTACCGTTCGTGTAATACTTCAGCAGATCATACCGATACGTTGACCCGTGGTTGTCATGGCATGCCTTGCACGCAAGCTTCCCGTCCCCGAGCGGGTGATGAGTCGTCTGGCTAAACTCCTCTTTCTGATTCAGTGTTGGTCTGACTGTGCTTGAATTGTGACATGTCTGATCGCCTTTGCCGTTGTAGCAGAGCTGCGGACTTGGCTGGTACAGGAGATCCTTCCCGCTCGCGTTTCCGTGCGGAATTGCGATGGAATCGTCCTCATCATGGCAGTCGATGCATCGCCCCGGCGTGTACGGATCGTCCGGTGTGGAGTTCATGATGCTTTCGTTATACTTTGTCCAGTGTGTTGTATTCGGAAACTTGAATGTGCCATCAGCGTACCGGAGTTTGTCGTCGTGGCAGTAGTAGCACTTGCCATTCGGGGTGTAACCCGCGTCCACGAGAATGGTGACCCCAGGTTCTGTGACACTGGTCGT
>JAYEFS010000268.1:0-11570 GCA_034658695.1 Methanobacteriota archaeon
GGGGCGAGTCACGGAGTTTTTAGAGCAATATTCTGCTGAATACCATGTTCGTGTGGTGGAACTCACAGAGATGGATCGCGAAGTGATGGAGCCGTCGGTTGAGTAATATTGTCCCAAAGCCGGCAAAGCCAGCAGCAAACCTTTATACCAAGGGTGGGATGTGCATCAGCATCGATGGTGAACGGCTGCGCAGCATCCGCATCGGAAGAAAGATTTCGCTCGGAGAACTTGCAACCAAACTCGGGATATCGCGGAGAACGATCAGCAAATACGAGGGGGGAAATATGGGTGCATCGATCGATATGGCGCTCCGTCTCGAAGAGATCCTTGATGCCGAGTTGATCTGTTCTGTCAGTATCTTTTCGTCAACTGAAGACGATCAGACCCGGACAGATCATCAGAACGAACATCAACCGGATGATCGAATGGATGCTCAAAGCGAGGTTTCACTGACTTTGCAATTCCCAGTCCAATAGGCTTAAATAGTATGACAATCCACGATCATTGTGGTGGCAATATTGAGATCTTTAGATAACTTATTGGTGCTACTGTTCATATCAGTCATCCTAATCTGCGCGCCAGCGACCGCTACAGAGATGGTTGCTGCGGATCATCAGTATAATATTGGAGAGGGAGAGGTTCTGGAGGATGATCTGATCGTTGCTGGTGGCACAATCATGATCAATGGCGATGTTTCCGGGGATCTGATAACTGCTGGCGGAAATATCGAAGTTGCCGGCAGGGTCGATGATGACGCATGGATCACGGGCGGATCGTTGATCATAGATGGTGAGATAGGTGACGATCTCAGAGCGGCAGGTGGTGATATTCATCTGCGCGGCTCAGTTGCTGATAATGCCATGATTGCAGGTGGTATAATCACAGCAAGCAGTAACAGTGATGTGGGTGGTGACCTCGATGTCGCAGGAGGTTCGATTGAAATCGCAGGACATGTCGGTTCAGACCTTTCATGCGGTGGTGGAAGCGTCATCATAGGCGGGGCAATCGATGGAAATGCCACCATCTATGCCAATAAAATCCGGATTCTCCAGTCTGCAAGGATCCAGGGAGATCTCGAATACACGAGCGATAAGGAGATCGAAATACCTGCAGGCACTGTGATGGGGGATGTGGTTTACAAGAAATGTGAAAGGAAAGTCGAAGACACCTACTCGAAGATAACCTCATCCATCATCTCATTCCTGAGTATTCTGCTCATAGGTCTCTTGATGGTCAGATTCACAGGGAACACAACCGTCAGGGTATCTGATACCATCGCTACTCAAGTCCTGAAGAGTCTTGGATCAGGAGTTCTGTTGTTGATAGCGATTCCATTGATAGCACTGATTCTGATGATAACCGTGATCGGTATCCCACTTGGACTAATTGTTTTGTTTGCATATATTGTGATATTATACATATCCAAGATATTTGTCGGACTGGCGATTGGCAGACGCATCCTGACGTATGCAAAACAGGAGATTTCGTCGCCATACTGGCATCTGGTTATCGGATTGATTGTCATCGCTTTTGCAACCAGGCTTCCGCTGGTAGGATTTTTTATCAGTCTGATCGTAATACTCGCAGGACTCGGGGCGCTTTTTATGACGTGGAAATCTGTGTCTGATGAATCGAAGGGTGCGTGAGTTTTCTAAAGGTTGAAGGGTTGTTGGGCGTGGGAAACAGGCGATGGGGGTGATGCGTTTTGGCTGGCGACATTATTTTTTGGATTATCTATGGTTTTGCAAAGCGTGGAGAATTTGGGTGAATGTAGTGGAGGCTTTTTAATTTCTTCGAGTTGGCTGAAAAACATGGTGCCAATCCTGTAAACAGTGGTACGATTGGACTTCCGGAATCAGTGAAATCAGTGTTCATCTGTGGCTAAAAGTTTTATTTTCCACTGATTTAACGCGGATTACGCAGATTGACGCTGTAAACGAATTTTTATATCGATAGTGTCACATTCCGACAGTTGTGCTTACATAAGACAAGCTATGGTAATCAGAAAATAATAAAAAGTCTCACACCTTCCGTCCCTGCCTGAATTGGGAAACAAAAACGCAAAGAACAGAAACCCATCAAATTCCCGTGATTGTATCCCGTTTAAAATCGAAAACCGTGGCTCTACAATCTCCTTCGTAAATATCGAGCCGCGATCCATCATCAATTGTTCCAACAACCTCTGAAGCAAGCCCAACATTCTCAAACTCCCTTTTGCATTCCACCGGATTCTGTGTGGTCACCACATAGCCGGTTGCCGGGTATATCTTGAGCCAGTGTACAAAATCAAGCCCTTCCGGACGTGGTATCACCGATAAATCGATGCTTGCGCCTTTTTTGCTGGTTTCAAGAAGCATCCCGATCGTCCCGATCGTCCCGGGGTTGCTGAGATCCTTCCCAGCGGTTACAAGATGTTTTTCTCCGAGTTTTTGCATAACCATGTACTTCTCGCGGACGCTCGCAGGCGTCTTCATCGTCGTTGTGTCCCACGAATAGATGGAATTCTTCCCGACCTTCCCATCAAGATCGTAAGCAAGAACAATTGCGTCCCCTGCCTGTGCGCTGTCGCTTCTGATTACGGAATCCTTCTTTGCGATGCCGATTATGGCAACCGAGCTCGATGTGTACGGCGTATCCGGATGCAGGTGTCCGCCAACCATCGGGACGCCGAACTTTGCAACACCATCCCTAATCCCGCGAACCAGTTCGGCGAGTGTGTCCTCGTCATCGGTTGCAAGCACATTGACCATGCCGATCGGGCGCCCGCCCATCGCAGAGATGTCGTTCACATTCACAAGGACTGCGCCGTATCCTGCCCACCACGGATCAGCGAGCATCTTGCTCCAGATCCCATCCGCGGCAAAGAGGATCACATCATCCCCGCCGATGTCAATTATCGCCGCATCGTCTCCTATGTCCGCGATGCAGTCCGCATACTCGGATCGAACCGTCTTCAAGATGTCTGCGATCCCGGCGATCTGCCTCTTTCGAGTGACACCTTCGAAGTTTTTGAGCTCTGACGCGATGGTTTCAATATTCATTGTATCCTGAACAGTGGTTTGATCAATCATAGGTAGTCAAGTGCGTCCTCGATTCTGCCGAGTTCGGGTCCAGTGGTGTCAGTTCCCGCTATGTATCCGGCAGAGTTTGCGAGTAATCCCGCGCCGATCAGCGCCGATCCAAAGTTGACAGTCCCGATATCGACAGGAAGACCAAATGTATCCTCGAGAATCGCTATTTCATTATCGCTCACCTTCGGATGCACCAGAACGCCTTTGTTGGTTGCAACCCCTGCCATGCCAACTGTACCCAACCCGGCAATGGTTGCCCTGCGCACATCCACAGAGAGCGTCTCCGCAATCACATCGATCGCCTGATCAGAAAGGAGCGGATGCACGATTGCGGCGGTGTCATTTGCCAGGATGATGTTTCCTGTAGCGGTCATAACATCCGGGATCGTCTGCGCAGAGCCAAACTCGCGCAGCCGTTTTAGCTCCTCTCTGTGGGCATACCTTGAGACCACGAACCCACTGCTGTTTCCGCATGCGAGCGAGCCCACAACAGTGCTGCCTGCAATCAAAGTCCGCACAGTTTCGAGATGCAACGCATCCTTGATATGACCTGCAGTAACTTTGGGGACATCGGGTGCGATGAGCGCCACATTCTCGGTCACCGCAGCAAAGACGCCGAGCACGGTACTGCCATTGAGTGTCAGTCTTCGATACAGTGTGCCGTCACCCCTTCGTCTACGCCTCTAGCTCCGCTTCTACAATGCCGTCCTCGAATCGCACGGCACGCACCCGGATACGCCTCGGCGGCTTCTCTCCGCCGCGCCTCCAGATCGCTTCATTGATCGTCCGATCCAGCTTGACGCTCGCCTCGTCAGTCTTCATGTGCTTCATGAGGTATGTGCGAACTTCTCGCATCGCCCGATTGCTCCGCTTCCATCTGGGCACCATCTTCACAGAACGCAGCGGTATCGTGTATATCTGTTCCTTTTCCATCATAATAACCAATCCTCAATCCTTGATGCTGTTCCGCCGCCAGTGGCGCCTCTTCGGATGTGTCGAGACCTTTCTGTTCGTCTTCATGATCGCCCAGACCGGAACACGCTGATTCTGATTCTGCGCCTTTGCGAGGAGCTTCTTCTGTCCTTTTGTCTTCTTGCCCATGTCATCACTTCATTCTTTTAAGTGTAAATCCATTTCCTTCGTGCCTATCAATGTACCGTCCGCGTATACCTCAATTGTCGCATGATATATCCCGGAGATTGAGACCTTCCCGATATCCGTTTCGATCTTTGCTGGCAAATTGAACTTCGCAGCAAGTTCACAGGATTCTTTACTCTTGATCTGCTCATCAAATTCGAGTTCATACGCTTCGGTCTTCTCTTCCTCAGACTTCGTCTTCAAAGCCATGTTGACCTTCCAGTCGTCCATCTTGACGGCGACTGCGGTCATAACGATCCGCTCGTTCATAACGGTCTCATTTCCGTTGTTGAAGATTGTTATGGCTGCATCGGATGGCGCCCCGAGCAACAGTCGCGATGTGTCGATCGATTTGACGTACGCCCTTTCCGGTGGCACCCATGTACCAGACGAGGTTTTTGGGGCTTCTTCAGATGGTTTGTCGCCCCAGAGGCAGCCGAGCGTAAAGCATGCTGCAATAAGTATAATTATAATTACCGATGCTGCTGTGCCTCTTCTTGTAGTCTTGCCATCTGCAGTCATAATCCCATACATTGGCGCATCGTATTAAAAATCTATGGATGCGTGCCGGTTTATATGGATATGCCTGATTGTGGCGATAATTCTATGGCGTCAATTCGGAGCTGCGCTGAACAGGACAACGGATGCCGGGATGTGCAGGTCCGGCACTGTCTGAAAATCCAGTGATTTCCGTAATGGTCAGTTGGATGTGCAACAACGCAAAAGACGCGAAGATTGAGATTGGCAACACTCTTCGCGTCTCTCTCGCCCTTGCGCCTTTCTCGTTAAATTAGAAAACAATAACGATAAAGACGCATAGACGCGATGGCGCAAAGAACAAAAGTCTCCGAGTGTATCTCACTATGACTTTCGATTGTGCATGCATGTCCCAATCGATTACGATTAAATAGTATAGCAGCACCATTATCGAGTATGGATGTAGATCTAACCAAACTGAGAGATGCTGTGGATGTTTGCGAAAAAGAGTTTTCTGAGGTGTCCAACTCGATATCTAACACAAACGAAGAAGATTATAAGGATATTGATGAATATATCTCATCTTTTTACGAAAATATCCATACTTTCGTGGACAAAACAACTGAGCTGGTTGCAGCGTATCAAGAGTACACAGTGGCGCTTGAGAATGCATGTTCCGGGCAAGAAGAATAGCTATCTATGGGAAAGGCGGGATCGGCAAGTCCAGTACCGCCTCGAATGTCGCAGCGGCGTGTGCCGATGACGGATACTCGGTGAGCATTATTGGATGTGACCCAAAGAGCGATTCCTCGATCACACTGCTCAAAGGGGAGAGAATTCCTACGGTAATGGATTTGCTCCGGCAGAAAGTCGAGCTCTGCGAGGATAATGTTATTTATGAAGGTTACAAGGGCGTAAAATGTGTCGAGGTCGGCGGTCCCGAGCCCGGAGTTGGCTGCGCGGGCAGGGGGATCATCGTTGCAGTAACAGCGCTCCAGAAGATCACAACCGCGATTACAGAGAGCGATCTTGTGATTTATGACGTGCCCGGGGATATTGTGTGTGGCGGCTTTTCGGCACCGATTCAGAAAGGACTCGTCAGCGAGGCGTACATTCTCTCATCCGGTGAATACATGCCAATTTATGCTGCAAACAACATCTGCAAAGGGCTTGAGAAACTGAATATGCCCTTGAGCGGAGTGATTTGCAATTCAAGAAATGTTCCGAGGGAAGAGGAGATTCTGACCGAATTTGCATCGGAGATCGGGAGTAAACTCGTGGCATTCATCCCGAAGGATAATGTTGTGCAGGACTGCGAGCGAGATGGTTTCTCTGTGATCGAAAAGGCGCCGGATTCCGAGATTGCGGGCGTGTATCGCAAGCTTGCAACCGCGATTATGGATTGTGAAGAATCAGCGATACCGAATCCGCTGGATGACGAACGCTTGCGCGAACTGCTTATGATGTAGGGATGTGGATTCATGAATAAGAAGATCCTGCTTGATATACTCGTGAATGTTTTAAAATCTCAAGGATATGGCGTATACCCACAAACCGGTTATCAGGAGGCTGATCTGGTCGTGGAAAAGGACGGACAGAGAACGTACATCCAGTATGGGATAACAGAGGAAGATATGCGCCATTTTGCAAAGATGTCGCAGGTAGCGCAGGGATCTGACTGTGCACTCTTCGTATCGGACAGAATAACCGAGTGGATGACTTTCTTTGCGGAGCAGTACAACATTAGGACCTGGGATCGGGCTGAACTTGAGAGTGTCATCGGAAAGTCGATTCTCGCAGAGGCAGAGGGCGTGCGCTACGAGCTCCTGGGAAGTCTCGGCGACGGGGCTGAGACTGTGACCGGAGTTGGCGCGCCAGATATGCCGGTGGCACCAGTAGTACCGATGGATCCGGATCTTCCGGCATCATACATCCGCGAGATTGCTGCGGATTTCAAGGACAATGGCGGGGATCGTGGGGGTGACAGGGACGCACATGAAATAATTGCGCTTCGATCTGCCCCCCTACGCGTGGATGAAAAGCAGGCTATGGCGACAGCGAAGGGTCTTGTCAGTGGCATAACCGAGATCGCCATTGAATTTGTGCCGTTCTGGAACTACAGATACAGAATCGATGGAACTCATCAGTGCAAAACAAAGATGGTGCGCATATCCTCTGAAGATTCGGGCGCAATCAACGCCCTGAACAAAACGGAGCAGGACCACATACGAGAGGTGTGCGATCAGCTTTCTGTTCCCTGCCCGAATTACGAGATAAGACGTGTGATACTGACGAAAAACGAAGCCAAAGAGCGGATACTGGGCGGTGCGATTGCGAGCAACAGAAAAATTATGTCATTCTCCAGTACGTCCGGCGATGCTATCATAACCGAGAACGTCGCAATAGAACCGCGACTGGAGGATATCGATCTCGATATTGAGCTTACGTATCTGCCGGTCTGGGCGATCACGGGAGCAAGGCACAGCGTGATGATTGATGCCTACGATGGAACGGTCATGACTGTTCCGATCGATGACGATGTCGAGTTTCTGTAACCACGCGCACACACCCTATGGTTCCGTTTACCTCGACTATATCGCCGTCGTTGAGGATTGTGAACGGATCCTGTTCCAGCCGGTCAACAAGCGGAATATCTGATATTATCGCCCCGACAGCGACGATCGTCTCTGCGGAAATGTTGACCATGGCGCACGGCGCTGCATTCTTCTTTTTGAGGCTGTAAATCACATACGATCCGACAGTGGAACCCTTTCCATTGGGGAAAAGAAATACACGGTCCGCAATCGAAACACCCTCCTTGGGATGATTCTTCTCTATGATCACTCCGGTTTCCGGATCGATTCCTCCAAGAAACGATATCGGCGTATCAGAGATCAGAACTTCCCCTACAGCAACTCCTTTTGAGACGGAATGACCCGCAATCATCGGTATTCCTCGATCAATCGCTTTGCCCAGATCAGTTTCTTCCTTTTGACATCGCTTACATGAGGATCGTCATAATCAAACCCAAAGAGCGAGACACTTGCTGCATGAAGTTCGTCCGCCAGAAAGACGCACCGATCCCCGTCCGAGAACCCGCCAAAGTTGTGGATATTCCCGAACGGCTCTGATTGGGTCGTTCCGAGCACGCGTGTTCTCTTAAGCATCGGCACAACCGACCGAACGGCAGGGATATTGTCTCCGTGCGCATGCACTACTACAAACGACCTTTTTTTGCTCGCAGAGACGATATCATCGATTACTCCGTCCAGATCCGTAACAATGACGTCCGGAATCATTCCGTTCTCCAGAAGAACGGTTGTTGCGCCGTCTGCGGCGATTGTGATCTGATCCTGCCTGATCGATTGCAGGTCTGATGCGAGCGATGGCGCATTCCCGCATACAGCAACATCGCGCCCGGATACGATCTCACGCAGGTTCGAAAGCGTGGCGGTCCCATCGCGATTGAGCAGGTCGGAGAGGATGCGTGCGCTACGCTCGTCTTCGGATCGGTCGAAGCCGAAGTCGGCAAGGATTTGTAGATACAGCGGTTCCCATTCGCTGAATTGCATGTTCAGCCTTCGGTGTGTGGATGGTTAAGTTTTTCTATCTGGCAGAACCGGTTTAGTACCATGGTATTCAGGAAGCGAACCCGTGTCAATCTCGCAAGAACGACGTTTCTCGAACGCATCAGCCCAATCGAAAGAAGCGGACGGGTACCGATCGAGAGCGCAAGCCAGAGAATCCTTACAGAAGGTATCGTGTCAGATATCAACGTCCCGGATCACAGACGCTCCGCGATGGACGGGTATGCGGTTCGTGCGGACGAGACAACAGGCGCATCGCAGTCGAATCCGGTGCTCATGCGTGAGGGCGTCGATTGCATACGCGTGCACACGGGTTCGCCCGTGCCCGGTGAGATGGATGCGGTGGTCATGATCGAGGATACGGTCACGGGCGGGGGCATGAGCGGTGGCGGGGATGCGGGTGATGGTGGGGGGGATGGTGCAATCGTTGAGATCCGCGCTGCGCTGCACCCCGGGAGAAACGTGAGCCAGATCGGGGAGGATGTCTCCTGTGGCGATGTGGTGTTCAGGGCGAGCCATCAGATCAGGGCGTGCGATGTTGCGATGTTTGCTATGCTTGGAATCATGGACGTAGAGGTATTTGCAAGCCCGAGGGTTGCGATCATCCCGACAGGGTCGGAGCTTGCGCCACGATCCGGTAAGATTGCGGAGGGCATGATCAGGGAGACGAACGGGTTGATGGTCAGCACACATATCAAACAGTGGGGCGGAATCCCGGACCACAGGGGGATTGTGATCGATGATTTCGATCTGATCAGAACGGAAATTGCCGCGTCCATCGACGGGGGCTGCGATGCGGTCATCCTCTGCGGGGGAACATCAGTCGGGGCAAGGGACTATGTGCCCGATGTGATCAACTCCATGGGTGATCTGCTGGTGCATGGCGTTGGATTAAGCCCGGGAAAGCCCACAGCGCTTGGGATTGTTAACGATATGCCTGTTCTATCGCTCCCGGGCTATCCTGTCGCATGCCTGATCGCACTCCTTGAGTTTGGACTGCCGATCGTTCGGAAACTGGGGCGCATGCCAGCGAAGCCCGATCGAATCGTGCACGCACGCCTTGGCGCAAAGATCGCATCAAAGATCGGGTATCTTACATATACACGGGTTTCGGTGAACAATGATGTGGCTCATCCGGTCGCAACCTCCGGAGCAGGAATCATGAGTTCTGTTACGCGATCAGACGGCTTTGTCGTAATCAAAGAGGAACTGGAAGGGCTCGATTGCGGCGACGAGGTCGATGTGGTCTTAATTGAATGATTGGATGTGATTATCCGAATTTGCAGGAAGACGCGGCAAGTGAAAAGAGGTGTGGGATTGCCATATAGATGCGTATCAGTGATGGACTGGCATGATCCGGGTCAATTCAGCATTGTTGATATAAACGAAGAAGGGTGAGGAAAATACATATAGAAAGAACACCATACTGCGGCTGATGGTATGACCTGTCATATCCAGACCTGGATTGAATTGTTGAGATTCAAGGTATGTCCACCAAATGTATGGTGAGACCGTACCTAAAATTTGGTCAGAACTATGGATGGAAAAGATGAACACGTATGTCCTGTTGAAAAGGCAGGAGGACTCGATAGCGGAATCAGGAAATTGTTGCAGCGTCCCAAAAAGATTCTGGGAAACTACGTCGGGGATGGGATGGTAGTTTTGGATCTGGGTTGCGGTCCCGGATTCTTTTCTGTAGAAATGGCTAAAATGGTTGGTGCATCCGGCAGAGTTATCGCTGTAGACCTGCAGGAAGGGATGCTTCGGAAATTGGAAAATAAGATTCAAGGAACGGAAATTGAAAAAAGAATTAAATTACATAGATGTGATACTGATAAAATAGGTATCACAGAAAAGGTCGATCTTGTCTTGGCTTTTTACATGTTTCATGAAGTTCCTGATCAAAAAAAGTTCTTAGAAGAGATAAAATCTATGTTGAAACCAAATGGGGAATTTTTCATTGTAGAGCCAAAATTTTTTCACGTTTCGAGACAAGCATTTGAAGAGACTATGACGATGGCTGAAGAGCTGGGATTTAAACCTGTTGGAAGACCAAAAGTGTTTTTGAGCAGGGCTGTGGTTTTTAGGATATAGATTTTTTTGTGCTCCTTGATATTGTGGGGATATCCTGCATATAAAACTACGGGATTACACAAGATTGACTCAAAAATCGTGTGGAAATCTGTGTAATTTCGTGGTTCCTACTACAAGTTACTCGCGCATGTACGATTGTTTAGTGTCCCATTCATTGGATGGTGGGTGGTCATAGCTAGCTTCACATCTCATCACAATACCTTTCGATTAATCGAAAGATTTAGTACTATTACTTACATCTATAGTATCAGACAAGTCGATTAATCGACAAGTCTAAACAAAAGAAGTGAATAACATGAACAGCCACACCCCTACAACGAACAACGAACACTGGCAGGATGAAAATCCGTTCGAGTACATCCTGAAGAGAGCACTGCTACATCAAGAGGATGAGAACATCGACACCGCGCAGAATATGACCATTCCGGAGTACCGGATCACAATTGCGCATGGATCAATCTGGCTCGGACAGGAATGCGTTGCATCGCCACAGGCAATGCGTTGCCAGCACACTGATTACCAGGAGATGAGGTCATGAATAGATCTGAAATTTCAGGCACAATCGAAAATTCCAGTGAAATGCACCCGGAGACTTTTGTTCTTTGCGCCATCGCGTCTTTGCGTCTTTGCGTTATTGTTTTCTAATTTAACGAGAAAGGCGCAAGGGCGAGAGAGACGCGAAGAGTGTTGACAATCTCAATCTTCGCGTCTTTTGCGTGTTGTTGCACATCCAACTGACCATTACGGAAATCACTGGATTTCCAGACAGTGCCAAATTTCAGAACTTGAGGATTGCAAAGAGATTAACAGAATAGAAAGGTCACCTGGCTTTTGGTGAATTGGAATGGACTTGGATCAAACTCCGAATTAGAGTTGTGCGAAACCGCTTTTCATAAATTTTCATTGTTCGGAAGTAGGGGTAGTCGGACATACTGTTGAGGATGTAGCTTAAAAATGGCATAAAAGTCTACTGGTTTCTAAGACGGGAGTAGTTACACGAAATGTTTTGTTTACAACCATTGCGATGGGAAATATAATCTCATTAATAATAAATTTTTCGGTGGTGGGGTGAGTAGTTGGTAAGGCTCAACACATCGCTTACACTTTCTTAAGTGCTCCATAGGCTCAACACATCGTTTACAATTTTGGAGATTTGAGTGTCGAGAAGCCGTGATGCCTCCGATGATGTGTCATGGCGAAATCA
>JAYEFS010000269.1:0-11479 GCA_034658695.1 Methanobacteriota archaeon
CTTTTACCATACTTTTTGGAGTGGATACAAAAATTGCTGGTTCTGACGTTTTCTGTGGTCGCTAACGGTAGCGCCCTCGCGTATGCAAAAAACACGGGCGCATCTCTCTCAACTTTGCGTCTCTGCACCTTTGCGACCTTGCGTTAGATCAGAGGAACGCAAAGACGCGATGACACAAGGGCGCAAAGATTGGAAACCACAGAATCCATCAGAATCAGAAAAATTGCAGTATCAATTCGTAACTTCAGCATTCGTGAGATTCGTACAAACGTGTAATTCGTGTTAAAATCACGAATGAACAAATGTCACGAACCTAATTACATAAAAATTTGCTTGCAATTCTTTTTGCCCCGATCTAACCGGAAGAAATGAAAAAAAAAGATTGAAAAATAAAAAAGAGAATAGCCAGGGTTTTAACCTTCTATCCGATCAGGTCACTAAACCCCGGACTTAAGTCCATGGCCTGCACATCGCGTTTTTCTCAGCAGTGAGCGCGATTGTCTCCCACGATACTTCGGCGAGAAGACCGTATGGTCAAGAAGTGAAACCGTGTGTCGAACATGGCGGAGTTCTCTTCGCATCATGCAGTGCACTGTAGAACTCACCCTATGTAAACCTGTCCCATGAGTGATATGAAAGCCCGAAATATTATAAGAAGTGTCAAAAATCTCTTCTCATACCTCAGTCACCGAGCCCGAACTCGCTGTGCAGCGCACGCACAGCAGCTTTCGCATCCGTTCTTCGCACCACAAACGAGATATTGTGCTCGGAGGACCCCTGGCTGATCATGATCACGTTGACGTTAGCGTCCCCCATCGCTGTGAAGACACGCGCGGCAACGCCTGGTGTGCCAGCCATGCCGCATCCGACCACTGCGATGGAACTGACATCAGAGTCCTGTGTCAACTCGCGTATCATCCCATTTATGAACTCGGATCTGATGGCATCAACAGCGCTGTTGAGATGCGATTCCTCCACAACGATTGAGATGTTCGCCTCGGATGACCCCTGGCTGATCATGGTGATGTTCACGCCAGCTTTGGCGAGCACCCCGAATACGCGTGCGGCAACCCCGATGGTTCCGACCATGCCTGCGCCGGATACGTTGATCAGCGCAGTGTTCTCAATCACGGTGACTGATTTCACGACCTCCTTTCCCTGCTCCTGACCTCCCACAACAAGCGTGCCAGCAAAATCAGGGTCGAAGGTGTTCAAGACCCGCACAGGGATGTTGTCTCTGATCGCAGGTTCGATCGCACGCGGATGCAGCACCTTCGCACCAAAGTATGCGAGTTCCATAACCTCCGCATACGAGATTATCGGGATGTTGCGCGCGTCCGGCACAATCTTTGGGTCCGCGGTCATGATTCCGGAGACCTCCTTCCAGAACCAGATCTCATCCGCTTGGACTGCAGCGCCGATCAGCGATGCCGAGAAGTCGGATCCGCCGCGCCCGAGCGTTGTCACGATCCCTGACTCATCCTCTCCAACGAAACCTGTGACGACTGGCACGCATCTGCCAATCAACGGAAGCATTTTCTGGCGTATGCGATCATGCACGTCTTCGAGCGGTTTTGCTGCCCCATATTCGCTGTTTGTTATGATTCCGGCTTCTGCTCCTGTGAACTGTACCGAAGGCATTCCGATCGAGCGCATCGCGCCGGATAGTATCGGTGCTGCGAGCAGTTCTCCGTACGAAGAGATATAGTCACGTGAACGAGTTGTAAGCTCTCCTAAGTAGCATATCCCTGCCAGAGCCAGTTCAAGTCCGTGAAGTTGGTTATCCAGTTCGTTTAAAACTGATTCAAGAATCATCTCATCAGCAACTGCGATTTCCGCTGCTGTGCGGTGTAGATTGCGCAGATACTCAATTAATTCATGAACTGACTCGATCTTCCCGGAATCCGCGACCACGTCTGCCCGATACAAAAGCGAATCCGTGACATCCTTGAGCGCGGAGGTCACAACGATTATTTCATGCGCCCGATAGTGGTTCACCAGTTCAGCGACCCATTTTATCTTCTCGCCATCCGCAATCGAGGCGCCACCAAATTTCATGATCAGTCGCATGTCTCGTAATAGGGGGGATTGTTCATTCAAAAAGATGACGGTCGGGGAACGGTTGTGACCAATCTTTCAGAAAAGATTAATACCTATATCAACAACTCTTACTGTAGGCTGACGAGATAGCCAAGCCCGGTATGGCGCTGGATTGCTAACAACCATTGACATAACCATCCATTATGTGCAAATATCCAGTGGTGCCTCGCACCTCGGGGGTTCAAATCCCCCTCTCGTCGTATCTCATCCGATTGTGAATTCATCGCCATTCGCTGGCGCTGTTGCATCGATTTTATGCTCCCTGATCCACTCTGCAAACCCTGCGGTCTGATCGCCATGCACTGTAAAGACGACCTCACCACCGAGATCGCAGAATCTGCGCACGGTCTTCTTCAGTTCATGGTCGCCGCTGTGCGCAGAGAAGTCGTACTGCTCCACCGCCATATCCAGACGCAAAACCCGCTTCCCCTCGGTCAAGCGTCTGTGTTTGAGCGCATTGTAGCCGTTTGTGCCCTCGACCTGATATCCGGTCAGCAGGATCTTGCTACGCCGATCAGCGTGGATCTTGCTCAAGTAGTAGAGCGCAGGCCCCCCGTTCAGCATCCCGGCGGTGGTGACGATGACCGAATTCCGCAGTATGCGTGCCCGTGCCTTCGGTCTCACCACGGTGGCGTTATCGAATGCCCGCTGGAGCGCGTCCGAATCACGCAGATACTCGGGGTACTGCACGAATTTGCGGAGCACATCGACACCCATCCCATCGACGTACGGGTGCAGTCCGTATTTATGCAAAATCATCAGAATCTCCTGGGTTCTCCCGATTGCAAAACACGGGATGATTGCGTTGCCACCGCGATCGATCGTCTCACGGATTGAATCGACGAACGCATGCTCTAGTTCCTTTCTCGGTGTATGATCGGTGCCATAGTACGTGCTCTCAACGATCAGGACATCTGCCTTCGGCTGCTGCTCTGACTGGTTCAAGAGGCGCGTATCAAGGAGATTCAAATCCCCGGTGTAAAGGATTCGTACGCCGTTCTCCGACTCCAGAAGAACTGATGCGGAACCAGGGATGTGCCCTGCGTCATACAGTTGAGCAGTGTATCTGCCTCCGCCACACTCAAACGTATCCCGGTAATCGACAGTGTGGGCGCATTGCATGAATTCCTGGATGTCCTGCGAATAGAACGGCGGAATATGTCCGGAGCGTCTTGCGATTGCAAGCGTGTCCTTTGCAAGAAACGATGTGAGATGCTTGGTGACCGGTGTGGAGTAGATCTGCGGCTGGAGATCCATGATGTTCGGAACCACTCCGCAGTGATCAAGATGTCCGTGTGAGATTATGACCGTGTCAGGATTGATTCCGTTCAATGGATATTCCGGCGAACGATCCTGCGATTCGCCCGGTTTCATCCCATAATCAAGCAGAACCGAATCGTTGACCAGAACCGCGGACCTGCCAACCTCCTCACATCCGCCAAGAAACCGCACCGAACAATCCATGATAAATTGATACGCACTTATAACTGATAAACTTGCGGCTGGGCAAACTTATTGAAGAAGTACGTGCGATGGATCAGTGCAATGCATATCGAAATTAAGCATGAGTACAAACGGCAGGCGATCCATGTTGTGATCGGGATGATCGTGCTGGCATTTCCATTTCTGTCCGCGGGGTCTCTCGTATTGCTATCGCTGATGTTGTTCCTCTTCATTCTGTTACTCCCAAGGTCAAGTAAGCTCTTCAAGATCATGACATACCGCTCAGGTAGAGCCGCGAGAAGGCCGACCGGTGCGATCAGTCTCAGCGGAAGCATGTTGATTCTGCTCCTTGCAGCATGGCTGCTCACTTTTACGCCTTACAGCCTTCCAATTTTTGTAATCGGGGGCGCAATAGCGGTCACAACATTCGGAGACGGCTTTGCAACCATTCTGCGTGTGAGCGATCAGGCGAAGTACATGGCGCTCGACAAGATCAAGTACCCTGCCCGCGTCTACTCCGACGCATCCGGGACACGGGTCAAGACCGAGTCTGTCAAAGTGAGTCTGACGCTCTTCTTCGTGGGCACGCTCTTCTCATTTATTGTCGGGTGCTGGATTACGCGCTGGACAGAACCGGTATCGTTCCAGTTGCTATTCTTTATCTCAGTCATAGGAGCCCTCACAGGCGCTCTTCTCGAGTGCATCTCAACGAGAATCCACGACAACATCACGGTTCCGATCGGCTCTGCTATGGTGATGTGGCTATTCCTGAGTTTCGGGTATTCGGTTCCATATCTGCACGTGGCACTTGCACTCACCTTTGCGCTTGTACTCGGCTACCTTGCTTATGCGGCGGGAATTGCGGACGTATCCGGGCTGATCAGCGCAACCCTCGTCGGAGTTCTGATAATCGTCTTTGCAAACATCTGGTGGTTCCTGCTTCTACTGACGTTCTATCTGCTCGGGGGCGGATTCACAAAGTATAAATACAAATACAAGCAGTCATTGGGGATTGCACAGGGAAAGGGGGGTGCAAGGGGCTACAAAAACGTGTTCAGTAACAGCATCGTCGCAATCGCTGCAAGCGTCGCCTATCCGATGTTTCCGCAGTCAGCAAGTATTATCCTGTACACATACATGGGCTCGGTTGCAACCGCGACCGGGGACACGCTCGCAAGCGAGATCGGAACGACGCACAAGGGAAGCCCACGCATGATCACCACGCTCAAGAAGGTTGAGCCCGGAACCGATGGGGGCGTCTCATCGCTCGGCGAGATTGCTGCGACTGCGGGCTCGTTTGCAATTGCTCTTCTGGCTCTTCTCTTCGGAGTGATCGAGATTGGGACCGGCTCGAACTGGCTGCTCGGAATATTGATTGTTACGATCAGCGGATTCATCGGCACTAACATCGACAGCCTGCTCGGCGCAACCATGCAGCAGCGCGGCATACTCTCAAACAACGGCGTGAACGTGGTATCAACCATCCTCGGAGGCGTGGTGGCTGGTGCGCTCTGGATGGCTGCGGCGTGAATATGCTAACTGTATCTGTTTTTTGTAACTCATGCAGAGTTCCAAATTACACTTGTGGGGTGGTATGATAGTGTCTGGAAGAGCCTGATAATCGAAAGATATATATCGAACTGAACCCTCTCCAACATACAGGTGAATATATGCTGAAGATGCCATGGAAGCGCAAACAGGGCAGCAAAAGTTACGCATACTTATGTGCCAGGGTGCGGGCGATGAAGAGCAAACTGCTGCCAAAGGAGACCTATCCCAGACTGATGAATATGGAGATTGCGGAGATTACCCGATTCATCGAGGATTCCGAGTACAAGGACGATGTTGATGAGCTTGCGCAGAGGTACGATGGTGCCAATCTGACCGAGCACGCCCTCAACCAGAATCTTGCGTTGACCTATCGAAAACTGCTCAACATATCGGCAGGAGAGTCGCATCATCTGATCGCCGAGTATCTCAGGCGGTGGGACATCTGGAACATCAAGACGATTCTCAGGGGGAAGCGGTATGGGGCATCTGACGAGGAGATCCTCGAATCTGTGGTCTCTGCGGGACAGTTTGGCTACCATGAATTAATCACGCTCGTGCAAAAAGACGTCTCTGAGATAATTGACGTATTGAATCAGGATTATCCACTCGACGAATACTCGGAGGATCGTCTGGATCAATTCGAGAACGTGCTGGACAAGTTCTATTATGAAAAATTAATCGAGCTCGAAGCGGTCAGCAACCCAAAGACGAAGAGCCACAGGTTATTCTCAGAGATGGTCAGAACAGAGATTGACATGAGGAACTTGAAGACGCTCTTCAGGTCCGCAAGAGCTGAGGTTCCAAGGGAGCGCATCCTCGATATGCTGATTCCTGGCGGGCTGAAGCTGAACACAATCGCACTGACCAAACTTGCCGGGTTACCGTTCGATGAGTTCATTGCATCGCTTCGGGACTCTCCGTACTGGGATGCAGTCTCAGAGAGCGCAACCGGCGGCACGGAATCGCTCACCGATGTGGAGTCAGATCTGGGCAAATACCAGCTCGAATACACCGCACGGACATCGCATTACTACCCGCTCTCGATTGTGCCGATCATGGATTATGTGGTGAGCAAGAAGAACGAGGTTGACAACATCAGAATGATTGTGCGTGGCAAGGAGGTTGGGCTCACCAACGATGCGATCCGGAGCAAGCTGGTGTTATAGGCATGGCATCGAGGTTCGATGCATACATCAATCTCCTCCGCCCCGAGATCGCCGCAATGGATCTTGCGCTCCCGGCATCGAGCGCGCTTCTTGCGAGTTATCTGCTGACCGGCGATCTCCCACCAATTTTTCCGTTCTTGCTGGCAGTAATCGGCGGATACTGCGCAATCACGAGCACGTACGTCTTCAATGACTGCTGCGACATCGACATCGACAAGATCAACCTTCCGGACCGTGCTCTCGCCTCGGGAGCGGTTACAAAGAATCAGGGGATGGCGTACGCGCTTCTCCTATTCCTTGTTGCTGCAGCGGTTGCACTCTATCTCAATATCGAGTGTGTGGCTGTGCTGATCCTTGCAACGGGTGCGATCAGCATCTATTCTGCCCTCGCAAAACGTGCCACATTCCTGAGCTTTCTCCCGGTCGGATTTGCGTACGGGCTTGTCCCCATCGGGATCTGGCTCGCATTCGACCCGGCAGGCATTCTGAAGAGCATTCCTGGTGATGATGTGATTCTGCCGCTCCCTGCAATCTTTTTTGGTGCGATGATCTGTGTTACTGACTGGGGGTTTACGCTATCGGGTGTGGCAAGAGATATCGAGGGTGATCGTTTGCGGGGCGCACCAACCTTCCCTGTGACCTTTGGAATTCCTGCAACATCGAGGTTCGTTGCGGTCTGCTGGACTCTGGGTGTTCTCTTCTCGCTTGCCATCGGATACACCGCAGGTCTCGGACCTGTCTACAACGCCTGCGCAGTTATAGGTGGGGTCTGGATGCTCTCACAGGCAGCAGACTTTGTGCGAAACCCACTGCCTGCGCGGGGTGGGAAATTGTTTCTGCAGGCATCACATTACCGTGCCGCAATCTTTCTTTCAATGATTGCGGATGTGGTGCTGGGCGCGGTCGGCTGGGCGTGGGTGGGATGAATCGGGCGGCTCTCCGGAATCGTCTCGTGGCTGGTTGATCAGGGGTACTTACTCAATATTGTTGAGTGTGCGCATATAAAACCACAAAAATTGGGGCTCTCTCGGTAATTCGCGAGTGCAAGCACTTTTCCACTCTTCTGGAGGATCCGGTTATGGTAAGGACGATTAAACCACAGAGCGCACATAGGATCACAGAGAGGTGTTATTTTTATCTTTCGCCCCCTCTGTGTCACACCGTGTCATCTGTGGTTTTCCGAAACCTTATTTCAGAAATATCAAAAGTCTCCGGGGGTTTTGGTCACTGCAACGCGATGGTACACAAAGACCCAAAATTGACACAGAAATCGGTGTAATCTTGTGGTTAGCTAAACACATACGTGGTTTCTACCTGTAGTGTTGGGCATGTTTGATCCGGGCTTTATTTGAGTAGAATTCGCACCATCCCAACCCCTGGATTTTCCTGATTCTGACGTCGTGAGGACGGAACGATTAATACGGTCAATCCCTCCGCAGATGCTCTCTTGCGGCATCGGTTGTGACCCTTCCCTGCGGCGTCCGCTTGACAAAGCCGATCTGGATCAGATACGCCTCCACAACGTCCTCTATCGTCCGCACCTCCTCGCCGACAGAGATCGCGATCGTCTTGACACCAACGGGACCTCCCTCAAAATCATCAATGATCACACTCAGGATTGTCCGGTCAAGATCGTCCAATCCTTTTTCATCGATTCTAAGCATCTCCAATGCATTATCCACGACGTCCTTTGTGATCACGCCGTCCGCCACCACCTGTGCATAATCGCGGACACGGCGCAGTATCCGGTTTGCGATCCTTGGAGTCCCTCTCGACCGGTTCGCAATCTCCATGGCACCTGCGTGCTCGATCTCGATTCCAAGCACCCTCGAAGACCTGAGAACGATCTCTGTCAACGTTTCCGGAGGATAGAAATTCAGTCGGTTGATCACACCGAAACGATCTCTCAGAGGGGAACTGATAAGCCCTGTTCTCGTGGTTGCGCCGATCAGCGTGAATGGCAGCAGGCTCAGGCGGACCGATCGTGCACTCACGCCCTCGCCGATCATTACATCGATCGTAAAGTCCTCCATTGCCGAGTACAGGGTTTCTTCCACGACCTGGCTCAATCTGTGGATCTCATCGATGAAGAGCACGTCTTTTGCGCCGAGATTCGTGAGAATCGCAGCAAGATCGCCGGGGCGCTCCAGAACAGGACCTGTTGTGGCTCTGATCTCAACACCGAGTTCGGCTGCAACGATATGTGCAAGTGTCGTCTTCCCGAGTCCGGGCGGACCTGAGAAGAGGATATGGTCAAGCTGCTCATCCCGCTTCTTTGCAGCTGTTATGAATATCTGCAACTGTTTTTTTAGTTCTGCCTGCCCCACGAACTCCCCGAACGTATTCGGTCGGATCTGAGCCTCGGACGCCTTTTCTCTCTCTGTTTTTTCCGCCGAAGTGATCTTTTCCTGCATAACCTGAAATGTGTTGCCAAGCCATATCAACGTCTCCGGGCAAAAGCCTCATGCTGGTAGATTGATGATTGCTGCGAGATAGTGCCATGGGCATGGTCTGGAAATCCAGTGATTTCCGTAATGGTCAGTTGGATATACAACAATGTGAAAGACGCGAAGATTGAGATTGGCAACACTCTTCGCGTCTTGGCGTCTTGGCGTTTCTTTGATTTAACGCAAAGGCGCAGAGACGCAGAGAGGTGCCCGCGGCCCCCACACACGTGGTGGCTACCGATAGCGACCACAGAAAACGGCAGAACCAGGGATTTTTGATTGTGCCGCTCCGAAGTACTGACCGATCAGTTTATCCGCATTGCCGCATATTTGCTCTTGTACAAGATCATGCTCTCAGAAATTCAGCAATTCGTGCACCAATATTATATAGATCAGATCATACATGACACGGGCTACAATGTTGTGAACACGATCACATGGGCTGTGCTGCTTGGACTCTCTATTCTACCCGTGCTCTGGATACTGAAGCGTTTCAAGATCACAATCGATCGGCATTTCACAATCGGGGTGGCATGCTTTGTTCTCTTCGGATCGAGTCTTCGCGTCCTCGAGGATGCCGAGCTCTTTGCTCCGCCGATCAAGTACATTTTTGTAACACCAAATATATATTTTATCGTCTTTTTCATAACAGTATTATCGCTTGCAGTATCGCTTCGTATCCGTGGGGAACACTACCACAGGCTCTTCTCTGGAATTGGGCTGTGCCTTGCATCCGTGAACCTGTGTGTGCTGCTCTACCATGATGGGATCGCCCGCCCCGCGGAAGCACTGCTGATCGTGATGATGGCGACTATGAGCACTGCATTGATCTATCTCTGCGCCGGGCACATCGGGCGCATGAATACCGGGTTTCTGCGTGACCGGTTCAATGTGGCGATTCTTGGATCGCACCTCCTTGACGCATCCTCGACGACTGTTGGAATCGATGTTATTGGCACATATCATGGCAAGCACGTGGTTGAGAACTATCTGATCGACCTCACAGGAACCGGCGCAGTGATGTACCCGCTCAAACTGCTCGTCTTCATTCCGGTTTTGTATCTGATCGAGAGCGAGTTCGGTGAGACCGAACACGAACTCCGCGATCTCTTGAAACTTGTGATCCTTGTTCTCGGGATGGCGCCGGCATTCAGAAACACGATCAGAATCTTTTTTGGGGTGTGATTGCGATGCCTGCAATGCCTGCAAAGCACACCATTGCGAAGTACACCGTAGTAACAGCGATTCTCTTTACAATCTCGTTTGTATCCGGGTATGTGTATGCGGTCTTGAACCCTGCTGCGGCTACAGAGATCACACTGGAGCTTACCACTGGGTTCGAGTGGATAACAGAGCTGAATCCGCTCGTAATCATGCTTGCCATATTCCTGAACAACGCTGTCAAGAGCCTTATTGTGATACTGCTCGGGGTGCTCATAGTAATCCCGATCGGCTTTATCGTCTGCAACGGATGTATCCTTGGAATCGTTGCGTATGAGTACGGGCGTACAATGAGTTGCGGTTATGTGGCGGCTGCGATCCTTCCGCACGGCGTAATCGAACTCCCGATGATCTTTATGAGCGCCGCTCTCGGAACACATCTCGGAGTGATGGGCTTTTTGAGGTTGAAGGGGACTATATCGAGTGAAGAGATATTATCCGAACTGAGACGCTCGGTATCATTCTACTTCCGGTGGATTCTCCCGCTTCTGTTCGTTGCAGCTGCAATCGAGACGTTTGTGACGCCGATTGTGCTGTATCTGCTCGGTTGGGTGTAACCAGTCATCCGAGATCAGGTATATTAAAGTCTGGTGAACTGCCACAGGTACAAGGGTATGATGAATGAACGTATCGGGTGGTACAGGGATAAGATGAACTATGCCGTGCGCAATATGGAATCCGTCCAAAAAGACGCTGAAAGCGAGCTTGAGCTGGGCGGGATATTCTATGGACTGCATATCGCAATCGAGACATCGATGGATATGGTTGCGGTGCTGCTCAAGGATATGGGGGGTGTTGTCAGAGACGATTATTCAAACATCACGCGTCTTACAGAGATTGGGATCATATCAGATGATCTCGCAGATCGATTGAAGAAGTGTAATGGGATGCGAAACTATCTTGTACACCGGTACAATTGTGCCTATGATACGATAGCGCGCAATTCCAGATCCGAAGTGGAAGAAATTCTTTATGAGTTTATCGAGATTGTGGAGGTGATTTTGAATGGATTTGAGACAGATCCGAGATGATCTTACATTCCTGAGCGGTTATGATGCCGTTATCTTTGGTTCTTATGTGACCGGGGATTTTAGAGAGGATTCTGACATAGATATTGCGCTGACCACCCGAATTAAGGATTACGAGAGGAATCTGGATATTTTCAAGAGTCTTATCGGAAAAGCCCCGCCGGTGTATGATCTCCCCCTCTTTGAACTGCTGTCGCTCAAGATCAAGGCATCAGTTATGAATAATTACACGGTCATCTACGGGGAGCTGCCGGATATATCAGAGTATTTTTATTATTACAGGAAACTGGGGATGATTGCAAGCACAGGGTCGCAGCCGGGCAGTTTGAGAGCTACACGGAGCAGGTGGCTGCGATACGTAGATTTAATCGGATCAAAAGCAGATTACCAGGGATCACATGAGACCAACAATCGACGAATACTTCATGAACATCGCAGAGGTCGTTGCGACCAGATCGACGTGCTTGCGCAACCACGTTGGCGCAGTAATCGTCCGCGACAAGCGCATCATATCGACAGGCTA
>JAYEFS010000270.1:0-11474 GCA_034658695.1 Methanobacteriota archaeon
CCGCTCTGCGTCTCTGCGCCTTTGCGTTAAATCAGAGAAACGCCAAGACGCCAAGACGCGAAGGCGCAAAGGATGAATAAGTCTCTTCTGACATCTTTTGAAAACCACAGAATCCATCAGAATCAGACTCTTTGAAGTGGATATGTCCAAGACTTGTGCAATCGCAACTCCATGCCGTTCATCGCGCCATTGCGCTTCAGCAGGTTCACTGTAGCAAGCTAACATCGCCAACATCGATATCATGCGCCTAACCACGCTGACTGCATCGCTCCATGCAACTATATCCGGTGCACCATAGTCCTACTTTGTCACAGTACAGACAAATCAACAGCGAGCGGTGGCATGACCTCAAACCGTTCGGAAAACAAAACCAACGTCAAGCGTCTGAATGGGTGGTTAATCTGGCAAAGTAGAAATAGCACCTAACCGTAATCTGCCTCCAGGGTCACAAAGCCACCGGATCTTGACATTGTTCCGACATAAACCGAGATTTCCGGCACAACATCAGGGCAAGTTGAGAGCCCGCGAATCCGATAAATTTATACATAGACCATGAGCACATACAACTATGAAGGAGATTCGGATTCACGGTCGCGGCGGGCAGGGCTCGGTCACTGCTGCCGAATTGCTTGCGATTGCGGCGTTTGAGGATGGATTGTACAGTCAGGCATTCCCCTCATTCGGCGTGGAGCGAAGGGGCGCGCCCGTGATGGCTTTTGTACGTTTATCAGATCACACGATCAGACTGCGCAGCCAGATATACGACCCGGACTATGTGATCGTGCAGGACTCAACGCTGATCGAAGCGGTCGATGTTGCTGGCGGATTGAAGGCGGATGGCATGATCATCGTCAATACCGAGCACAAACCCGAGGATCTTAACCTCGAGACTGAAGCAGAGGTCAAAACAATTGATGCGACCAAAATAGCGCTTGACATCATCGGAAAACCGATCATGAACACTGTTATGCTCGGCGCGTTTGCAGGCGCAAGCGGGGAGGTCACAGCAGATTCAATCAAAAACGCTGTGCGCAAACGGTTCCCGGGAACTGTCGGAGAGAAGAACGCTGACGCTGTACAGGACGCGTACGATAGGGTGGTGGTCTCATGATTCCACACGCAGCGATTGGAGATGCGGGAACAACCATTGCGAACAAGACCGGAAGCTGGCGGATTTTCATTCCGGTGTACCATGCGGAACTGTGCAACGGGTGCGGAACATGCGAAACATTCTGTCCTGAGGGCATCGTGCACAAGAGAGTGGATGGCGACACATTCACGGCTGATTATGATTACTGCAAGGGCTGCGGTATATGTGCAAGAGAATGCCCAAAGGGCGCCATAGAGATGATCCTGGAGGAGAAATGACTGGAAAACTGGAGAGCGGGAGAAAGGTTGTTGAAGGCTCGTACGCGGTTGCGCATGCGGCTGCGATGTGTAGACCTGACGTGATATCGGCATATCCGATCACACCGCAGACCCATATCGTGGAGGATCTCTCGCAGTTCGTTGCAGATGGCGTAATCGACTCAAAGTACATCAACGTCGAGAGTGAGTTTTCAGCGCTCTCTGCACTCGTCGGGTCGAGCGCGGCAGGCGCACGGACATACTCGGCAACCACATCGCAAGGGCTTGCGCTGATGCACGAGGTACTATTCAATGCGGCAGGCATGCGGCTTCCGATCGTGATGACGATTGTGAACCGATCGATGTCGGCGCCGATTAACATCTGGAACGACCATCAGGACAGTGTGGCGCAGCGAGACACAGGCTGGATTCAGCTCTACATCGAGGATGCCCAGGAGCTCGTTGATGCGACGGTGCAGGCGTACATGATCGCAGAGGATCGGGACGTATCGCTTCCGGTGATGGTCTGCATGGACGGATTCATTCTGTCGCATGTATTTGAGCCTGTTGACCTGCTCGATCAGGAGGCTGTGGACAAATTCCTCCCCCGGTTTACACCGGTGCGGGCACTTGACCCCAACAATCCGGAATCGTTCGGTATGTTTGTTGACCCTGAGTACTACATGGAGTTCCGGTATCTGGTGGAGCAGGCGATGGATGCGTCGCGACCGAAGATAGAAGACGCGGCGCGCAAATTTGAATCGGCATTCGGACGATACTACGGTGGTCTGATCGACACTTATGAAACGGACGACGCAGAGATCATTCTGGTTGCGATGGGCTCCCTAATCGGAACGCTCCGTGATGTGGTTGATGACCTGCGAAGCAAGGGCGTCCCGGTGGGACTGCTCAAGATCCGCTCGTTCAGACCGTTCCCCGCAGACGAGATCAAGAAAGTTATCGCAGACGCAAAAGTTGTCGCTGTGCTCGATAAGAACATCTCACTTGGAACTGGCGAGGGCGCGGTCACAACCGAGATTAAAGCGTGTATGCACAACACCGATATCCGTGTTCCTGTGCTTGGGTTCGTGGTCGGACTTGGCGGACGTGACATCCCGGTAACAACGGTTCAGCGGATCGTTGAGAAGGCACAGGATGTTGCCAGACGCGGAACTGGCGCAGGTGCAAGCGAGTTTGTGGATGTGAAGCAGGATCTGATCAGTGGCTAATGTGTGCGTCAGGTTGGGTCTGGCATTCCGGAAGAGTGCAGCACACCACGCATATCCAAAATTCGGTATCTCCTATACTAAATGAAGTTGGCAGCACTGGTTTCGGGCGGTAAAGACGGCTTGTACGCTGCGTATCTTGCCGGTAAGAGTGAAGAGGATGAAATCGCGGTGATTGTTGCGATAAAATCGCTCAACCCAGAGTCCTATATGTACCACGTCCCGAACATCGACCTTGTGAGACTCCAGGCAGAGAGCATGCAGATTCCCCTGATCTTCAAGGAGACTGTCGGGAAGAAGGAAGAGGAGCTTTTGGACCTGTCAGACGCTTTGGCTGAAGCAAAAGCCGAGTACGGCGTGGAAGGCGTGGTATCAGGGGCGATATACTCCAATTATCAGAAGGAACGGGTAGATCGCGTCTGTTACGAACTCGGTCTGTTGAGTCTGGCGCCGCTCTGGAAGAGAAATCCAAAAGAACTCTGGAATGAGATGTTTGACGCAGGCTTTGAGGTGATGATTGCGGCTGTTGCCGCTTACGGTCTCACGGAGGAGTGGCTCGGGCGCAGAGTGGACCGGGAGCGTTTTAATGAGCTATGTGACCTGCATGGTACCTGTTATGTCTGCACCGGCGGCGAAGGTGGCGAGTTTGAGACGTTTGTCACCAATTGTCCGCTTTTCAAGGAGGAGGTCCTGGTTGTTGAGTCGAGGAAGGTCTGGGATGAGCCGACGATGAGCGGGCAATTGGTCATAGAGACTGCGAGGCTGGTTCGGGAGTGAGTTGTGGATGTGGTAAGGTCCATTCACGGCTAATTTCGGATACGGCTACGGCGTTACTCATGTTCTCAAACACCATCCTGAATCGTTCTTCGCCCTCTCGAAGCAATTCTTCCGCGGCTTTTCGCCTTGTGATGTCAGAGAACATCTCAAGAAGCATCTCTTCGCCGTCCATCACACTCTGTGTCGCCGTCTTCTCGATTGCAACCTACCCGCGTCTTTTGAGAGAAGCACCGCCTCTGCACGGTCAAGAGTCTTCCCGTAGTCGTAGACCAGGCAGTCATTCTGTGCCCGCGGACAGACGAACTCCTGACATACCCCGCCAAGAATCTCCTCCTTCCCCCTGCCGATCATATCCGCAGCGGATTTGTTGATGTCCCTGATCGTCCAGTTGCAGTCGATCAACATGACCCCGATCGGCATCTCTTCAATCAGCGTCCGCCACTTCTATTTTGTCTCATTTATATGTTAACTCCCCCCGCTCCTGCGATCTGCAGCGCATACTTTAGCCCTTCCTGCATCGATCGCTTCGTTGTAATCCCCGACATATCCACGCCGAGCCGGACAAGCGTATGCGCAGTCTCCGGCTTTATTCCTGTGATGATGCACTTTGCGCCGAGCAGCTTTGCAGCCCTCGTCACGCTGATCAGATGGCTTGCAACACTCGTATCAACAGAACGCACGCCGGTCACGTCGATTATCACAACTCTTGATTGTGTCTCAACGATCTTTGCAAGCATCGTCTCCATCAACCGGTTGATCCGCTCGCTGTCAAGAACGCCTATGATCGGAAGAGCGAGCACACCGTCCCACACCTGAACCACAGGGATGGATAGCTCTTCGTAGGATGCGCTCAGTGTATCGAACGCCTGCTGCAACTCTTGCTCAAGTCTTTTGCGCTCGGTTACGTCCCTGAATATCAACATGTCTGCAGGTTGTCCTATATGGGTGATCTGTGCCGCATTCACCTCGAAAGGTAGTTGTCTCCCGTCCTTCGTGAGCACCTCGACCTCACATGGGGCAACATTCACCCCTGCCATCCGTTTTGCCAGATTCTCTGTTATCATGGTTTTACTTTCTTCGGTCACAATTCCGGTTTCAAGGAAACTTCTGCCCAGTAGTTCCTCCTTTGAAAATCCTGTGACCTCTTCCACATTATCAGTAGCCTCCACGAATACGCCTTCGCTATCGATTATGACTACTGGATCCACCATTGTGGAAAAGAGTGTTTGAAAATGCTGTTTGGCTCTATTTAGCTCTTCATTTGTCTCGGTGAGTTCCCTTGTTCTCTCCTGCACCAGTTCTTCCATTTCTTCTCGCGCCATATACTCCAGTTGAACGAGAAAATTTTGAGCAAGTATTCTGATTAAGCCCCCGTCCAGCATCAATTCACCGCATAACCGTGCAATCTCCTCTCTCGTGTAAGTTTCTTTCTCTTCGAGGTGTGCGTCTCTTATCTTCCCCCCGATTAACTCCTCAGCAGATGTTGCACCCATACTCGACGCATAAGCACCTATCAACTCACTTCTCTTTATTTCAAACATTTTGCATCATCTCCCTGGTTCATGTTTGCAGTCATCACCGGCGATTTTTACGACCACATCTGTTTTGCGCAGACTGCAAAAGTCTGTGTCACGATGATATTCCCAATCCGTAATTCCCAATTCTTACTTTGGTATGATCAAGACTACCGACGTGGTGCTATGAAAACCGCTGAACTGCCCGGGTTCCATACAGATCTCGCCATACGTCTCCCAGCCAAGTATGGGAACATCCCCAAGTACGTCCTTGAACTGGTCTACACCCATGTAGAACTCATCGCCCAGAATCAAGTGCCTGCATACGCAGTCGAAGACAATCGCACCTGCAATTTCGCGATTACCGGAATTCTCCTTTGCCATTTCTGCTGCAACTCTCGTGGATACGATCTGATTCTCCTTCTTGCCCTCCATTATGTGAAAAGTGACGCCTTCCGGAATAGCGCAGCCGAAATTTAAGGAACCGTCTTCATTCTTGCCAAGCGGTACTCTTATCTTATAGTGCCCACCCACATCTGGCAGACCGAGTTCAAACCTGATCAGGTGCGCTCCTATATCCACCCCCTCGATCGCTCCGACATCAATGCCGATCTTACTGGCTGCTTTTGCAGTCCGCTCTTTCCAGACGTCCCATGCGGGTCGCCCATCGATTTCATGCAACACACATCCCTCGGCTCTGGTTGCCCGTAATAGCTCGCTTACAGGCGTGTGACCGTGTTGCACACCGGTGTAAAGCGGCTTTTTTGAAGCGAAGAGACATACACTGACCGCATCGGTTGCTATACTGTCATCAGAGAAGACGAACGTCTCTTTGAATTTCAGGTCATCACCCGCAGCACCACCTACAAGTTTCACGTTCGTACCGAACGTCTGGTTGAAGACTGCGGATGCCAGCAACGTCATCTCCTCGCCGACCCCCGCCAACCCATCAATGATGAAAATAGCAGATAGGTGTGGATAATCCCTTATTTTCAGCGGAAGTTTGTTTGCGACCGTTCTCACTGCACGCTCCGGATCTTCTTTCACGCCATCCGCGATCGCTGTTGCAAACTTGATATCATCTGACGCGATCAAGCCAACGACCACACTTCCTTGTTCCACGTTCTCCTCGGTAAACTCGCCTGATGACGAGCAGCCGATCAGAGGTGCATTGCCAGTGGCTGCTCTTACCGTATCAACCACGGTTTGATAGTCGTATTCACTGGATGAATACACGAGCGATAGGTCAACATGACCTCCGCCCAACTTATCTTTCGCCTGCTGGGCAGCTTTTTCAGCCGCTACGACACCATCAGCGCCTTTACCCAACCCGGTTGCTAATGTTGTTCCCATGCCAATTACCCCATTGTAAGTAGACCCGATTTATCATTCATAGCAATGCCTATTAAATTCTTTTCTCGGGTTATTTTGAGATTTTGGTTGCGGTTAGTCTCGTTCACGCGCCAACTCCCCCCCGCTCCTGCGATCTGCAGCGCATACTTAAGCCCTTCCTGCATCGACCGTTTCGTTGTAATCTCTGACATATCCACGCCAAGCCCGACAAGCGTATGCGCAGCCTCCGGTCTTATCCCAGTGACGACGCACTTTGCGCCGAGCAGCTTTGCAGCCTTCATCATGTTGATCAGGTCGTTTGCAACATTCGTATCAACAGAACGCACGCCAGTCACGTCGATTATCACAACTCTTGATTGTGTCTCAACGATCTTCGCAAGCATCGTCTCCATCAACCGGTTGATCCTCTCGTTGTCAAGAACGCCTATGATCGGGAGCACGAGCACACCATCCCACACCTGAATCGCGGGGATGGACAACTCCTCGTAGGACACTTTCAGTTTATCAAACGCCTGTTGTAACTGCTGCTCGAGTTCTTTGCGTTTTGTGATGTCGCGGGCGGTGCCAGTCATACCAACGACCCCCCCATCCGCATTAAGTAGCGAAATCGAATTTAATTCAACCGGGACGCTTTTTTTATCCTTATGTATAAGTTCCATCTCATAAAGTGAGATCTCTTCGCCTGAAACCCCCTTTTTGAAACGGTTGACCGCTGATTCGATGTATTCCGGAACAATGACTTCGGTGAACGAATGCCCCATAAAATCCCTGACCGGGTAACCGGTAATATCTTCGAAGATCGGGCTGAGATATGTGAACCTGCCTTCCAGGTCTACCATGAAGACAAGATCGGTCAGGGTCTCAACCAGTGTACGGTGTTTCTCTTCACTCTCCGCGAGCGATTCTTCCATCTGCTTTTGCTCGGTCACATCGTCATAAATCGTAACGATTTCGCCGGACGGCAGCTTGTAGACATAGTTCTCTCTCCAGACAGCAATCTTCTCCTCATTGTAACGAGAGGCGGGGTAGTGCTCCGGTTCTCCGGTCTGCCACACCCTCCGAAAAACATCAAAGAGTCCGAACTCCACAACTCCGGGAAATAGGTTGAGCACGCTTTTACCGATCAGGTCTTCTCTCTTCACATCATCGATCGTCTCCCCGGTTCGGTTGAGATCCTTGAATATGAAATCAGCCCCGTAATCAACTGACTCATAGACTGCTACGGCGTTACTCATGTTCTCAAACATCATCCTGAATCGTTCTTCGCCCTCCCGAAACGCATCCTCCGCGCTCCTACGCTCGGCGATTTCATGTTGCAGTCCGGCGTTTGCTTCCGCAAGTTCTGATGTACGTTCCTGCACGCGTCTCTCCAGTGCGTCATGTGCCTCCTGTAGCGCATCCCTCACCTGACGCAGTTCCCCTGCCTGTGAACCCAGCTTCGCAATAACCCCGACTATCTGAAACAGGAGACTCGAATAATTCCGGACTGCATCTTCACTGACCACACGCATCTGCTCTGCTTCAGCGAGGAGCAGCTCCGGATCCAGACCGATTTCCCCGGCTATCCGTCTGATATCATCCAGTTGTCCCTCTGAGAACTCCGTTGGTGTGAATTGTCCCGCAAACATCGTCCCTTTGTGCTTGCCACCGATTACAATCGGCGCAACGAAATGACCGCCATGCGCAAAGCAATACATAATCCGGGGCTCTTCTGACTCGAGCACACCCCTTGCCATCTCCCGAAACGATTGGAAACAACGCTCTTTCCCGGCAGTAGTTGACTGGATCAGGGAACAGAAACCGGTCGGGTTGCTGAACTCTGTCAAAGGCTCGCATCCCGGCGAAAAAATGACTGAAGATGTGCCAACCGCCTCTGCAAAGTTATCCTGAATCAATTGCAGCTCACTGAGGTCCACGAGTTCCTTCAACGATGGATTTTTCTTTTTGTTCATCTATTTGCCCCACACCCCCCTGCATCCCTTAATTATTGTTATCATTATTAGACTTGTTGCGATATAAAAGTATATGAAATGCTGCCCTCTGAGGCGTCAATTACTCCGCGCATATTGCTCCTTTTCACGGATATCCGTTCCCCGGGCTTTTCCAAGTTATTCCGCAACAAGTCTATTCTCAGTATCCCGGTCAGTCGGGATATGCCTGATATGGGAAACCGCCTGCCGATTTCTCCATGCCCACAACCATCGCCCGGAATACCGAAAACGGCATGCCAAGACCCATCAGGTCACTGCCCCATCCGCCGATTGCTCTTGCTCCGAGACAGAAGAACGAGCCGTTTAGCCTCTGCTCCAGATATGGCTGCGCTGTCAGGTCTGCGCACACACCCCGAATCCCGATGGTGTCCATCCGAAAGCGATCGCCTGTCAGGAAGTTGTAGCCCTGAATCGCAAGCAGCACCTGCTTTGGCAGGAGTCCGAGAATCACGAGATCAGGCACGACCTGTAGTTTTCCTGCCGGGTATGCTACAGCCGCGTCCATGATTGCAGGCTGGATCGACACCATCCCGGAAATGGCGTTGAGCGCTGCACCATGGGTCTCATACCGCCCGGTATCGTCCTCGCCAAAGAGCGCGAACTGCATGTTGCCGCTTGCTTTACATGCATAAACCAGTCCGCCGGTAAAGTCTGCCGGAGATGCCGCGGTCTCCATCATGTCGGTGTATTTGCGCGTGCCAGCAAGTGACTTGCTCTCCTGCTCGTCGACAAGACCAAGAGCGATAGCGGCTGCCGGACAACCCACGTTCTCTCTGTTGATCACAACCACCTCGCCCTCCATCGCTGCGAGTCTCACCGCTTCACACCACGGAACCCCCTGATACTCTTCAGGAGCTCTCGTACTCATAGGGACTGCCTGCCCATTCTGAACCAGTTTTACCCCCACTGGCTGAACCTGCTGCCCTTCTTTGCCAAACATGCGCATAAATCGCGTGCTTGTACCCTCAAATGCAGTTCCAATGTCTTCTTTAGAGTTACCCAATTTTCCCACCTCTTATTTTTGAGTTTCCACCTGCAAACCGGCAACCATGACTACGACTTCATCGCAAGCCTGGTCGTTGCCCGGTCTCTGAGATGCCCCATATACACTATTGGAGTGATGGGTATTAAGTTTGTTGCCGTCAGGGGGTGGACTTTTCAGACGCTCAGGCGCATCCTCGTGATTGTGAGCCAGAAACGCTCCCGGATCCGAAACTTGCCTGCACACATAGCTCTTATCTTATGTGCGGCATAAAAAAATCAGGTCCACCATCACTCAAGATCAAAGAGTTATGCGTCTTTGGTATATCGCGTTGCAATTCAAAAACGACCAGTTATATCGGTTATTTACCAGAACGCACCCAACTTTGGTTTTGATGGGTTTATCATGGATTTAATCTATTTATGGTAATTTTTCATCAAGAATTACGAGTTTAGACGAATGACACGACTCTATTCCGTTTTAACATTCGTGAAATTCGTTCAAACGTGTCATTCGTGAACCCTAAGCGCTTAACGCCACACCAGCACAATTCATATACAAGACGCTCGCACTCGCGAATTACCAGAGATCCAAGATTAACGGTTGTCACACCACCATACCGAATTTGCATACCTATATTATACGGATAATGACTATTCGCTGCACACTGACCTACGCTACACCAGAAACCGCTTCGTAATCGTAGTGAGATTGATGCATCCGGTTTTCGTCACCACCACCAGATCCTCAAGCCGGATACCGCCGATTTTACCATACAACCCGGGTTCAATCGTTATCACGTTGCCGGCTTCGAGCACCTCGCCGCCTGTTCCGATGGACGGATTCTCGTGAACATTGAGCCCGACCCCGTGCCCTGTCGAATGCGTGAACATGTCCACATACCCATAATCCCTGAAACAATCGCAGACAGCGTCGTGGACATCGCCTCCGGATACGCCGGCACGCACCGTCCTGAGCCCAACAGACTGCGCATCCAGCACTGCATCATACATCTCAATTAGCTCCTGCGACGGGCTGCCCCGTGCCACAGTTCGGGTCATATCTGCGTAGTACCGCTCCTGTGAAAGACGCGGAAAGATGTCGATTACGATACTCTCATCCACTCGCAGTACGCCTGTCCCCACATTGTGCGGATTTGAGGCGTCCATCCCACCTGCAACGATCGTGCTCTCTGATTCACACCCACAGTCAATCAAGGTGTGCTCGATTGCCGCCCTGACCCGCTCTGATGTGAGGGGCTGGTCAGAATTGGAATTGGAATTGAAATCAAAAAGTACCCCATCCACGACTTTTGCTCTTCGTATTGCGTCGATCGCAGTTTGCATGGCGTTCTCGCAGCATGCTTGCGCTTTTTTGATCTGATCTATCTCGCCACTGCTTTTTACGGATCGCAGTTTCGCAATCGGGCTTGGAACCGGGATGACTTCAACCCCGTGGCTCCGCAGTGCGTCCGCAATGGATACCGGGAAATTGTGCGGGACGCTGACCCTGGTCACTCCTTCATCATGCAGCAGTTCGGAGACGACCAGGTTGTATGCCGCAGCTCTCCCGTAACGCTTCAGTTTCCCGATTATGTCATAATCTGTTGTCGTGCGGATATCGCTGATCTCTGATTCCATGCGGGCACGACCAAGCTCCATCTGCGATATGAGAAGGATCTCTTTATCTTGTGATTTCAGGTACAGGAACCGGTCAGATGCGAGAAACCGGGTTGCGTAGTACATGTCCTGGTTATGTGTGCTGTCATCGATCAGGAGGAATGATGCGGGAGTCATGAGTGATTAAATTGGGTGCTGCGTAATAAATCCATCGCAAGGAGTTGGGGGTGGGAGGATTTATGTCGAGTGGAGTGGATAGATATGTGATGAGTGCGTATCGGTGGTGCGGATGATTGAGGCGATCAGGGCGATAGGTGAGTACGCCCTCCAGAAAGAAGGGAAGCAGCTGGAAGATCCCGTAGCTATTATTGTGGAAGATCCGGCAAGTTCGCCTACTTACAAACACATTTTAGCAGTAATCATCAACAAGAGGGAGAATGGATTCGAGTTCGGCGGAGTCCGGCACGAAGAATACACCAAAGAAAAGATCGGGCAGTATCTCTACAAGCGCGGGTCATCCAAAGGATCAGATCTGACGCCAACATCAAGAATAACAGAAGTGCAAAAGACGTTTACGAATAAAATGCTTCTGTGGTTTAAGAACGCCCTAAAAAATAAAGATCTTGAACTTAACGAGGAAGATACTGAATTCATCAGCAATTTAG
>JAYEFS010000271.1:0-11440 GCA_034658695.1 Methanobacteriota archaeon
AGGATCACGCCACAAACATCTTCCTCCAGTGGTTCATAACCGAACAAATCGAAGAGGAGGGAAACGACAACGATATCATCGCACGGTTAAAGATCGTCGAAGGGGCCGGCAACGGACTCCTCATGCTCGACCGAGAACTATCAGCACGGGTGTTTACGCCGCCTGCGGCGTAGGAGAACCCTGGCTACCACAGCGAGACATGTCACAACTTGTTGCGCCTGAACGCAAAGAACCACGTTTGAGGCGAATCCGGATGAATATTGAAGCATGATTCACATTCGAAAGGCTTTTAGGTCCGATGGAAGAGCGGTTTATGATCTGATCACCTCGTTGATGGGATTTCCGCTCGACCAGGAGGCGTTTCACGAGGTCTTCGTTAGGAATCTCCATTACGAAAGCGTGCCATATTATGTTGCAGAGAGCGATGGAGATATTGTTGGTTTTGGAAGTCTCCATATCGAACCCCAGCTCCATCATGTCGGACTGGCAGGGGGGGATTCAGGAGTTGGTTGTGCATGAAACAGTTCGCAGCAAAGGTATCGGCGCAGAACTCGTATCAAGACTCGAAGAGGCTGCAGAGGTGGGGCTGCGTCGCAATCGAAGTTACGACGAGAAAAAGATGTGTTGATGCGCAGCGGTTTTACAAAGGTATGGGGTTCAGACATACGCATGTTAATTGTACAAAGGAATTGAAAAGGTGACCAATATGAGAACTATAAACCTGCTCGGCATATCAGGAAGCCCGAGACTCGCATCCACCGACCAGGTGGTCAAGGATGCGCTCGACTATGCCAGCCAGAAACACGGAGCACAAACCGAGTACATAACACTTCACAAGAGAACGATCGGCTTCTGTACGCACTGCGACTTCTGCGTCAGGAAACGTGAGGGCTGCATCCAGAAGGACGGGATGGAGGAGATATACGAGAAACTCCTCTGGGCTGACGCTGTTCTCATAGGAACGCCGGTATACCAGGGAAACCTGAGCGGGCAGACAAAGACGATGCTCGACCGGTTCCGTGCGCTCGTTTCCAAAGATCCGGCTGCGCTCAGAAACAAGGCGGGAGCTGCAGCGGCTGTGGGCGGCGACAGAATCGGTGGGCAGGAACTTGCGATCAGGTCGATACTCGATTTCTATGTGATCAGCGAGATGATACCTGTTGGTGGCGGCTCGTTTGGTGCGAATCTCGGAGGCACATTCTGGTCGAAGGATAAGGGCGCAGAAGGCGTCAGCACGGATGCGGACGGAATCAGGAGCATGCACAGGACTATTGACCGCTTAATCTCGGTTGCGGGGATGATTAAGGAATCAAGAGGTGATGTGGATGCTTAGGATAGCGTGGGGAATCACAGGATGCGGCGATCAGATCGAAGAGACCTTTGGAATCATGAAAGACCTCTCGGAGCGTTATGATCTGGATATCAAGGTGTATCTCTCAAAGAACGGCGAACTTGTGATGAAGTGGTACAATCTCTGGCACGATCTGAAAGAGCTATTCCCAAAAGTGAGTGTCGAACACGGCGCAAACTCGCCGTTTATTGCGGGGCAGCTCCAGATGGGGAAGTTTGATCTCTTTCTGGTCTGTCCGATGAGTGCGAACACTGCTGCAAAGATTGCGTACGGGATTGCGGACTCGCTTCTCACAAATGGCGTAGCTCAGGCGGCAAAAGCGAAAATACCGATCTACATCTACCCTGCTGACCAGTACGAGGGCGCTGTTACGACGATACTGCCGGATGGGAAGGAATTGACCCTTTATATGCGGGATGTGGACATCGAGAACGCTGACCGGCTGAAACGGATGCAGGAGATCACGGTTCTTGAGAGCATCGGTGAGATCGAGGGTGCTGTGAGGCGGCATATCGATGGTACTTAGGACTTGCAGAAAAATAAAGTAGCATTTTTGGCAGGTAGACCCTCATATAAAAAGCTTGATAGAGGGCAGTTATGCACATGAAGAAAGTTGAAATTTCCCGATTCTGAGGGATTCTGTGGTTTTTTAAGGGATGCCAAAATAAGGGGTTTTTCATTCTTTGCGCCACCGCGTCCTTGCGTTCCTTTGATATAACGCAAAGTCGCAGAGACGCAAAGACAATAGAGTGACGCCTGCGATTTCTACAACGTGAGGGCTACCGACAGTGACCACAGAAAACAACAGAACCAGAAAGTTTTATTTGCCACAGATTAACACAGATTACGCAGATTAACGGTGTAAATTACTTTTCAGATCGATAGTGACCCATTCTGGCAGTTGTGCTTACATAAGACGATTCGGTGTAACCGGAACATAATAAAAAGTCTCGTGACCATGACCGGAAAAACCGGAAGGATTGGTGATTTGCATGATAGAAAACCTTTAGAGGGTTTACGCACACAGTAGTACTACGTGGAGCACTACGTGGAACAGATGGGGACGAGTAAGTACATTAGCAATGTGGCATATCCGATAGTCTTTTCTCGTCCGCACTCATCCCTGCTTGAGATCGCAGGAGCCAGGGGGGTTGACGCATGAATGAAACAACAGAGAAGTGGCGGACGCTGATTGAAGAGATGCCAATTGGAGTCATGTTGATCGATTGCAATCGAAAGATCAGGGACATCAACAAATCCGCTACGGATATGGTCGGCAGAGCGAAGGAGGGGATTCTCGGCAGAGTGTGCCACGAGTTCGTCTGCCCGATGGCACAGAATGACTGCCCGGTCTATGACCACGAAAAGACTCTTGACCGTGCAGAGGCGGTGCTTCTCTCAAAGGACCGCGGGGAGGTCGCAATTGAGAAGACCGTAACAAAGATCGTGATGGGCGGAGAGACCATGCTTGTCGAGATGTTTTCTGACATCATCGAGCGAAAAGTCGCGGAAGAATCGCTTCGAGAGGGCGAAGAACGATTCAGGATGATGTTTGAGAACATGAGTAACGTCGTAGCCGTCTATGAGTCAGTCGATGTGGGGAATGATTTCATATTCAAGGGTCTCAACCGAGCCGGAGAGAAGATCGATGGCATGAAGTGTGAAGACATAATCGGTAAAAGCGTGCTCGACGTATTCCCCGGAGTTGTGGAGTTCGGACTCTTTGATGTTTTCCAGAGGGTATGGCAGACCGGTGAACCAGAGCACCACTCCATCTCATTCTACAAGGGTGAGAAAATTGCTGGCTGGAGAGAGAACTACGTCTACAAGTTACCATCCGGCGAAATCGTTGCAATTTATGACGATGTGACCGAGCAAAAGCAGATGGAGGAATCGCTCGCGGAGAGCGAAGAGAAATACCGCACGTTTATCGAGAGGGCTTCCGAAGGGTATTGGGGACTGGACTCTCTGCATAAAACATCAGCGGTTAACCCGGCGCTCTGTGATATGCTTGGATATACCATGGAGGGGATGCTGGGAAGGTCGCCACACGATTTCGTGGATGAAGAAAATCTCAAGATATTCGAATACCAGATGGGGCGAATCGGAAGCACACTGCATCGTAGTTATGAGATCGTGCTAAAAAAGAAGAGCGGAGAAGATATCCCCGCGTGGTTTAATGCGACCACAATTGTGGATGACGCAGGAGAGTTCAAAGGGGCTTATTCTCTGGTTACCGACATCAGCAAGCGAAAAGCTGCGGAAGATGCGCTTCGAGAGGGTGAAGAGCGGTTTCGGGCAATTTTTGAGACGGCTCAGGACTCAATATTCATCATGGATCGCCCTCTCAGATATATCCGGGGGGTTCCAAGAACGTTTCACACAATCAAGGTGCCGATACGGGACAGTTCTGGCGAGATTGCGGGGTTGTGTGGCATTGCCCGCGACATAACCCGGCAGAAGGAACTCGAGCAGAAGCTGCACGATTCGTTTGATAAACTGATGAACTCTTATAAGGAGCTTGCAATCCCCGTGATTCAGGTTCACGATGGTGTGCTTGCAATTCCGATCATGGGCGCTCTCGATGACCTGCGCATCAAACGGTTTACCGGGACTATGCTTGCGAAAATCACTGACACGAAAGCTGTGGTTGTGATCCTCGATCTCACAGCCGTCCGGTCAATTGACAGCGATGTTGCAAACCGCCTGCTCGAGACGGTTGCGGCAGCCCGGCTTCTCGGCGCAGACTGCATCCTCACAGGAATCGGTCCGGAGGTTGCGGCGGCAACGGTGCGACTGGGTCTGGATGAGATTGATCTCGTGACACGCGGGAGCCTGCAGGAGGGACTCGTGTATGCGATGCAGAGGGTTGGTGGGGACGGCAGAAGGACAGGGGGTTTGCGCAGATGAAGATTCGGACCAGGGTTCTTGTCATACTGGTTGTCACCATCCTGATCACAGGCGCGGCGGGAATCATAGCAAGTAATGTCGTCTCAAGGGAGATTGTAAAGGATCAGATATGCAATGAGCTGGTTCTGACTGTGCAATCACGAGCAAATCATATCGAGACGTTTCTGGATACGAACAAAATTAAACTCGAAAGAACGGCAAGCAGTTTCATAATCAAAGATTTCCTGACAACAGATGTAGACGATGAGTGCTATGTTGCACAGTATGAAAAAGTGGCTTCGAGATTGCATGCTCTTGCAGCAATCGACGATATGACCTGTACAATCTTTCTTCTTGACAGGAACGGGACTGTTGTCGCCTCAACCGACGAGGCGGCTGTCGGAAGCAACAGAATTTCGGAGGATATTTTCCTGGAAGGGTGTAAACGGACTTATGCAGGCGATGTTTATGCGTGCAAAAGTACCGGACTACCGGTTATACCATTTTCCACCCCTGTAACCATGAATGGTGAGATGGTGGGTGTTACGTGCATAGTCATGCGAAGGGACGACCTGGACGCAATCACAACGGACAGGATAGGTCTTGGCGAGACCGGGGAGATATACCTCGTAAACATGGACGGGCACATGATAACACCCTCACGGTTTACGGATGACACGTTCCTAAAACAGAAGGTCGCAACAGGGCATCGCGGGGATGAGCCCGAAGACCTCAAAGATATGGGGGAAGGAGAATACGGGCATGAACTCGTCACATGCAAGAATTATCTGGGAACCGATGTTATCAGGACGCACACGCACATAAAGGGGAGGGGGTGGACACTGATCGCTGAGATGAGCAAAGAGGAGGCATTTGCTCCGGTTACCGGGCTCACACGCACGATGCTTACAATTCTCGCAATTCTAGCTCTCGGGGGGCTATTATGTTCCATTGTAATCTCTGGAACATTGACAGAACCGATTCTTACGCTCTCCAGCGGCGCTGAGAAGATCGAGAAGGGCGATATGGATTACAAAGTCGGAACGGACGCTGATGACGAGATCGGGGATCTCTCACGATCCATCGACCGGATGACTGGTGAGCTCAAGATGTCGAGGATGGAACTGGAGGAGTACAACGTAAGTCTTGAGGAGCAGGTCGAGGAGCGGACCAAAAAACTCACGGAATCGGAGGAATACTTAAAAGAACTCGTCGATAAGCTGCGAATCTCGCAGGAGGGCTTGTCTGCACCGGTTGTTGAGGTCGGGGACGGAATCCTTGCGCTGCCACTGATCGGGATGATCGATGAGCACAGGATCGCAACGATCATGGAGACGCTTCTTTCAAAGGTCACAGAGACACAGTCAGATGTCGTGATACTGGACGTAACAGGCGTTCACGAGATCGATACGTATGTGACCGGTCAACTGATCAGGATTGTCAAAGCCGTGCGACTGCTCGGCGCAACATGCATCATCACCGGAGTGCGCCCCGAGTCTGCGCATACGCTCGTTGATCTTGGCGTGGACACGTCAGAACTCATGACAAGGCGGACGTTGCAGGATGGCTTACGGTATGCGCAGAAGATTGCGGGTGGAGAAGAGATGGACGATGGGGATTAACATGCCTGACTCAGGTCTGCTGTGGCTCTGGTCAAGCGTACACAGTCTGCGAAACAGCGACGCAGCAATCTTCAAAATTTCTGTGTTAATCTGGCTCTTCTCTGTTTTGTATGGGCAACACGAGCACCCATTCCGCTAAATGGGGCATCGACGTAGAAGAGCTATCTTGGGTAAAACATGGAGAATAAAACCACAGAGGAACGCAGAGGGTCACAGAGAGATTTAATCTATTTTAAGCTGGGATTTGTGAGTAATGACCAATACGAAAACTCTGTGACCTCTGTAGTTAATTATTCATAATAAATAATAAAGGATTTCATCACCATGACTCTCCACAGTTGGGTCACCTTGATTTCCAGTCACCCACTCGGAATAGCGAAGAGCCTAATCTCGTGGTTTCTTCACCTCATCTAAACACATACACAATAATAATTGAGGGATGCAGGGGGATTGTGGGGGTAAATAGATGAATGAAAAGAAAAATCTACCGTTAAAGGAACTCGTGGACCTCAGTGAACTGCAATTGATTCAGGATAGTTTTGCAGAGACGGTTGGCACATCTTCGGTCATTTTTTCGTCGGGATGCGAGCCTTTGACTGCGTTTAGCAACCCGACCAGTTTCTGTTCCCTGATCCAGTCAACTGATGCCGGAAAACAGCGCTGTTTCCAATCGTTTCAGGAGATGTTGGAGGGTGCGCTTGAGTTAGGAGAGCCACCCACATCTCCACGCCTTTCGTGCTGCTGTACACCCGACTGACCATTACACAATTGACCATTACACAATTGACCATTACACAATAGTTAATTTTTTATACGTACAATACGTATGATACATAATATTGGGGATTTACATGCCACAACGCGAAGATTCATAACAGTACACGTGCTGGCGTGTATCCGCTAACGATTGGGGTATTGAGATCATGAAGAATATGGCAAGGCTGGTGGGGGTGATCGCAATCATGGTGCGGGTTTCGCAGGTGTGCGCAGATGCGATCATAATCAATCACACGTGCACGGATCTCTCGCAGATTCCAGATGAGTGGATCACAGAGGCTAAAAACCCGGCGATTCACTATGCGCATGCGACGCCAATCACCGCGGCGAAGTCAACGTACCCAATGTGCGGCTCCTGCTGAACTGTATCGTAGATCCAGCAGGGTACCCGCTGAACTGTGCCTGCTAAGCCATGCACACCATGCGTTCCACGCATACCATGCATGCCAACACAGGCTGACCGGAGAATGGGACATGAAACATACAATCGCAGCAATAATACTGCTTACATCGCTCACCTGCAGCGCAGGTGCAACAGATTGGAACGTGTTTTCAGGGGGCTCGATACAGGATGCAATCGACAGCGCAAACGATTTTGACACGATCTATGTGCATGCCGGAACGTACTCAGGGAGCATGAACGTTTTCAAGCAACTCACGCTTGTGGGAGACGGCTCCGATGTTGTGACGGTGATTGCGAAGTCGCCACGTTCTGATGTCGTCTGTGTGAACAGTGATCACGTCACAATTGCCGGGTTCACTGTGACCGGGGCAACAATCTACAGAACGGGGATTTATCTCAACGGCGCAAACCACTGTAACATCTCCGATAACAACGTGTCCGGCAATTACTACGGAATCTACCTGCTCAATTCGACGGATAACCGCATCGCAGGCAACACCGTAAGCTCGAACGGTCGCAACGGGATGTACATGGCTAACTCGCACAACAACACCGTCTGCGCAAACACTGTCGGCTCAAACGTGCACACCGGAATACTCCTCGCAAAATCGTCATCCCAGAACGATTTCTACGAAAACACAATCTACAACAACAGTGACGGCTTCTGGCTCTACAAGCCATCGTGCAATTACAACAAGATACACAAAAACACAGTCTTTGACCACATCGGCGACCGTGGCGGCACACCGGGACAGAACGGACACGCAATCCGGCTCTACAACGCAAGCCACAACCGGATCTACGAAAACACGGTCTACTCGAACTACAACGGAATCTCACTCTGGTCTGCGAGCAGCAATAACGACGTCTATGGCAACAACATAACGAAGAACACGCTCGGGATGTATGTGGACGGCTACACTGACTGTGCCGCAAGCCACAACAGGATCCGCGGCAATCTCCTCGACTCAAACAACGGCTATGGAATCTCAGTCAGTAACTGCATTCACAGCGCGATCTGTAACAACACATTGCAGAACAACAACGGTTCGGGAATTTGTCTCCGGTTCCAGTCCGGGTTCACAACTGTCCGAAACAACACGATCGACTCGTCTGCCAGATGCGGAATTGAGGTCAGCTGGACGAACACCAGCACGGTATCCGATAACAGAATCTCAGACAGCTCTGAATGGGACATAAGCGTCTCCCAGCACTCGCATGATAACACGTTCGTGGACAACCAGCTCCTGTACGGCGATAGAACGACAATCTCCTTCACCTGCACCGGCGATGTCTCTGTTAAGGGCGTGGACGTGCTCCCGCCTGCCCCCGACGGCTGGCTGAACATCTCGCGGTCTCTAAACGTGTCCTGCAAGCGCGGAGGATGCATGCATCTCGTTGTGAGCTATGGCGACTCTGATGACCCCGGCGACCCCGGTAACTCTGATCTCGCAGAAAACGAGTCCACACTCATGATATGGAACTGTGTTCGCGGAAGCTCCTGGATTCCGGTCTCAAACTCCGATGTGGACACAGCGAACGACCGCGTTCACGCGTATGTCACAGGTTCCGGCATACATGCACCGCTTCTGAATAACGCGGGCACAATCCCGGTGCCACGAGTTCATAACATCGGAACAAAAGAGGACTTCTACACGATTCAGGACGCGGTCGCTGACCCGGGAACTCTGAACGGGAACACAATTGAGGTCGAGGACGGTACATATCTCGAGAATGTCCATATCAACAGACACCTGACGATCAAATCAGAGAACGGATCCCCTGACTGCATCGTTGTGGCGGCTGATGCGAGGGGGCACGTCTTTGATGTAAACGCGGATCGTGTGAGTATCGCCGGGTTCACGGTTACGGGCGCAACATCGCAGTGCGCAGGGATCAACCTATGGGATGCTGGAGATTGTGTGATCTCGGAGAACAATGCCACAGGCAACGAGCGCGGCATATCCCTGGGTTCTTCGGATCGCAACACAATCCTGAACAACGCTGTTGACTCAAATGAGGTGTATGGCATCTACCTGTATAACTCGGATGACAACGAGATAACCGGGAATTCTGCCAGTTTCACAGGGCAATATATGGGAATCTCTGTCTGCTACTCGGATGACAACGAGATAACCGGGAATACCGCAAGTCACAACAACTGGGAAGGCATACGCCTGTATTATTCGAATAACACCGTAGTCGATCGGAATGATGCATCATACAACGGTGGCGATACGCTCTACGAGGGGCACGGAATCGTGCCATGGGGTGCCAACAACACAACGATACGAAACAACACCCTGGTGCATAATGGCTATCAGGGAGTATATGTCTACAACACATCCATTAATACGGATATATTGGATAACATCGTGTCCCATAACGCATATCACGGAATATGTACCGCAATGTACTCTTCCAGCCTGAATATCGCGAAGAACCGGCTCGTTGACAATGGAGTCAGCGGTTATGCGGGATGCGGCATCTATCTGGATGGAGGCTCCGGAGCAACCGTCTCTGAGAACTACATCACAGAGAACGCTGCTCTGGGTTCTGCGCACGGTATCAAGGCGTGCAGCTTTGCGAATCTCTCGATTGCGGGCAACGTGGTTGCCAACAATAGCGGTTATGGCGTCATGATCGAATCCGGAGCCAGCACTCGCACCCACACCCACACCCGCGGTGCCGATGCGGATGCAGATGCAGATGCCGGCGCCGGTATCTGTGCCAGTAGTTCCGCCGACGCCATGCGTGTTGATGCGTCGCCTGATTGGAGTGCACCGCCTGCTGTTCGTATAATTCCGGGAGCGATGAGGGATACCGGGATGGGGGATGTTACGCCACCTGCGGCGGGCGGCGTGACTATGGCTATAGCCCTGGATCCGGAGACCCCACATAGCATTGAGATCACCCAAAACAGGATCAGGGGCAATGCGGGCGGCGTTCGTCTGAGTGCTCTGAGCGGGGCAGTGATCACAAGAAACATTCTCTCCGGCAACGAGATCGGAATCGATCTACTATCCTCAAACGGAAATCTGATCTACGACAACTACCTTGCAAACGCCTGGAACGCGGCTGACGACGGTGAAAACGCCTGGAACAAAGCGAAGACGGCAGGACCCAACATCGTGGGAGGTCCCACAATTGGCGGGAACTGCTGGAGCGATTATGCCGGCGCTGATAACGATTGTGACGGTGATGGTTTCGGCGATGTTGGCTATGTGATTTCGGGCGGCTCGAATCAGGACTACCTGCCGCTGATTCAAGCGATGTGTGGTGATCTCGACAGAGATGGCGCCGTAAACGCCCTTGATGCACAACTGCTGCTGAACCACGTGGCTGCACCGGATGAATACGCGATCGACGAATACGCGGGTGATGTTACCGGCGATGGCAGGATCGATGTGACTGATGTCGAGTTGCTGGCAGCGCACATCATAAGCCCGGAACAGTATCCGCTTAGCTGCCGTCAAATCGCAACACCAGGACCGATAAAGGGGTGCATGCCATGAACACCAGAACCATATCGGCATTTTCCGGGGCATTGGCACCGATGCTGACGCTGACACTGCTTCTTGCACTGTCGGCATCGCCGGCATCGGCACTATCAATAGAGAACAACGTCTACTTTGAGCCGCAGACGGTGTACCTACCCGAATGCGGCAATGCGACCGTCCAAATCATGCTCGATGCGACCGACGAGATCGGCACATGGTCGACGATTGTTGAGTTCGATTACGAATCCGTGAACATAACCGGTGTGCATTTCACAGGAAGCATCACACCGACGTACGCGGATTGGGGATTTCACACAGACTACGTCTACATTGGCGGAACGGATCTGAACAGATCGAGCGGCACCGGACTATTACTCGCAACAATCACTCTGGAATGCAACCGTACCGGAACGGATGCGAGTACAGGTGCAAGTACGAGTCTGCTGCATTTCGCAGGCGAAGAAGGCATCGAGCGGCTGATCACTGGTGAAACAACCCACCCGGCAACGTGGACAGACGGGGCTGCACAGTCCGTGAAGCGCGGAAACGTCAATTGCGCGGGTGATGTGGATATATCAGACGTTGCGCTGCTGCTGAACCATGTTTACGGTGCGGACAGATACCCGTTGAGCTGCGAGTGGGCAGGGAACGCCAACGGCGCAGGCGGGATCGACATGTCGGATGTTGCGCTGCTGTTGAACCATGTCTACGATGCGGAAGGATACCCGTTGAGCTGCGGATGACGGGGTTGACCTGATGAAGTTGGCAGGTGGTGGGGTGATGAAAACTCTCCATATTCGGGTGAGTTCCACATCCCAAAACCTTGCCATTTTTGTTCCTTTTTGTCACCCCGTCCTCAATGGACAATAGATAAGTGGCGCGCTGAATACGGCGCGTT
>JAYEFS010000272.1:0-2684 GCA_034658695.1 Methanobacteriota archaeon
TAGCAACATCTATTGCAATAGAGATCGTTGGCGTCACCCACGGCGTGGCTATTGCGATCGTAGTGATGACCATTTTAATCCTCACGTCCTCTAAGATCCTACCAAAGACGATCCTCTTGAATGGATTTCGCTCCTGGGCAAATAACATTTAATCGGTGTCCATCTGTGAAATTTGTGGCTGATAAAAGCTTTTAGCCACAGATTAACACGGATTACACAGATTTCACCTACAGCTCACTCGAACATATTCATGGAATCTCATGTAACCTCGGGTGGCGTGATGGTCCCCGTGGGCTGGGAAGAAGTTGTGAAATCTGTACATATTTATAACATTATTTCACATAAAATATTAACTTTGTCCAACCAAAAGCTTTATCGTTGTTAAAGTTATCGGTAAATTGCAGTTTTTAGAGGTGGTACAAATGGAAACATTACGAATCGGGATGTTCTCGTGGGAGAGTTTGCATTCTGTTACCGTGGGCGGCATATCTCCCCACGTAACAGAACTTGCAGAGGCGCTCTCAGAAAAAGGGCACGAAGTACACATATTTACGCAGAGTGGATGGATGCGCGACTATGATGAGATAAACGGAGTGCACTACCAGCGGTGCAGCTGCGACCAGTCGGGTGGCATCGTCCACCAGATGGACCGGATGTGCGATGCGATGTGCGACCGTTTTGAGTCCGTGCAGAACGAATTTGGTGCTTTCGACGTTCTTCATGGACACGATTGGCACCCGGTCACCGCGCTGAACCGGATCAAGCATGACTATGGCAAGGAGTTTGTTGTCACATACCACAGTACCGAATGGGGACGAAACGGCAACCAGTTCGGTGATTGGTGGGAAGCGCGTGAGATATCGCACAGGGAATGGCTCGGCGGATACGAAGCTCGTGAGGTGATCATCACGACCGATCAGTTCAAAGAAGAGGTGCAGCAGATATACCAGACACCTGAGCAGAAGATCACCGTAATCCCGAACGGGATAAATCCCGGCAAGATCGAGAAGGATGTGGATTCGGGTGCGGTCAAGAAGCGCTTTGGCATACACCCGTATGCGCCGATGGTGCTATTCACGGGACGCATGAGTTATCAGAAGGGCGCGGACATGCTCGTAAACGCGATACCGGAGATACTCAACAACCGGTGGGATACCAGATTCGTCTTCATAGGGGATGGCGGGATGCGGCAATACTGCGAGCAATGCGCATCACAACGTGGCGTTCTGGATGCCTGCCGGTTCCTCGGGCGCGTATCTGATGAGATGCTCTCCGACTGCATGAACGCGTGCGACATCGCGTGTGTTCCGAGCCGCAACGAACCATTCGGAATCGTGGTTCTGGAAGCATGGGACGCGGCAAAGCCGGTCATCGCAACCGATGCCGTGCATCTGATCGACAACTTCTCAAACGGGATAATCGGATACAAAAACCCGGAGTCCATCGCATGGTGTGTCAACTACTCGATGGGCGATCTCGAAGCAACAAAGAAGATGGGGCGAAATGGCAAGAAGCTGGTTGAAACAACGTATAATTGGGACCGGATAGCGGATGATACTGTGAATGTGTACCGGAGGTTGGATGAATAGTCTCTGATCCCACCACCTATGGAACGATGAGCGATATCTGTCTCTTAAAATTAACATCGCAGTAAAATAATAAAAGTTCACAGAAGAAAAAACGATAGCTTTATGGGCAGAAGAAACAAGATACGCGCAACCGAACGTAGAGGTGGTAAAAGTGTACAGAAGATGGATAGACCCAATTGAAGAGCTGCAAAAGATGCAAGAATGGATGAGCAGAGCTGTCGGCGATATTGAACCGAGCACAGCCGGTAGATTGCTGCCAACAAGGGCTGGTGAGGTGACCGCGGAGACGGTAGCCCCATCCCTGGACATACAGGACACAGAGGACAAGATTCTGGTAACTGCTGATGTCCCGGGCGTTGAGAAGGGAGACATCACAATCAAGGTCAGTGGAGACATGCTCGATGTCACGGCTGAAAAGAAGAAGGAGACGGAAGAGAAAGGTGAGGGGTACATCCGAAGAGAGCGCGGCTACACCAAATTCTACCGGAGAATTCCCCTGCCAACCGAGGTTGACCCGAACAACGTTGACGCCACATTGAAGGATGGGGTGCTGCGAATCGAGATGGTGAAGACCACGCTTCCGGAAGCAACGAAGATCGTGGTGAAGTGATTCTTCACCACCTCTTTATTTTTGCGGGCACTGTCTGGAAATCCAGTGATTTCCGTAATGGTCAGTTGAATGCGCAACAACACAAAAGACGCGAAGATTGAGATTGGCAACACTCTTCGCGTCTCTGCGCCCTTGCGCCTTTGCGTTAAATTAGAAAACAATAACGCAAAGACGCGATGGCGCAAAGAACAAAAGTCTCCGGGTGCATTTCACTGGGATTTTCGATTGTGCCATTTTTGCGTAACTTTTTTTTCATTTTCAGGAATAGCGGTTTTCTCGGTCAAACGGTCAGTCTTTGAATGTGATATCCGACAGTTGAGGCACCGATAAAGTGACAGCCCCGATCAACAGAAACTTATGGCTCTCTGGTATCTCGCGTTGAAGTGAACTTATAACCCCTCTGGAAAAATCGGAAGCATTTTTTGGTTAGTTACAGTGTAACCATCCAAATAACTGCTTCTTACAAAAGTCAAAACAAACCCTTC